>DNHK01000168.1 GCA_003485905.1 Gammaproteobacteria bacterium
ATTTAGATTTGAAGAAAACGAATATTTACCATCCGCCCAAGCAGAACTCACAAGCGATGGTTTTGATCGAGTCTCAGCTATTGCTATTACGGAAAATGGCGACGTCGTTATTGCCGGCCACACAAGCTCAAATAGCTTTCCAGGGACTCGACTCAATAAAGCAGCAACTGGCGAAAAAGCACCCTACACAAACAGCACATTTGTTTCACGTTATTCACCTGAATTACAACCACTAAGGTCCAGTGTGCTCGAAGGGAACGGGCATATCATTACCCAAGATCTACTCATCAATACTAATGGAAATATTTATTTAACGGGGAGTACCAACGCTAGTGATTTTCCAGTTACCCCAAGCGCACTCTCTATAGCCTTATCTGCTACAGACGAACCACTAGTGGTTGATTATGGTGCGGACAGTTTTGTCATTACAATAAATCCAAATCTCGACACGGTAATTGCTGCAACACTATTAGGCGGCAGTCGCGACGATTACGCCTACCAGCTCGATATCGATATCAACGGTAATATTGTCGTTGCTGGAAATACCGGATCTTCTGATTTTCCCAAGACAGTCGACACAAAATCAAGCACTGCGCTTAAACCGCAGTTCTCAAATATTTTTATATCAATAATTGATCCAAACCTATCTGAGCTTCTCGCCTCTTCGGTTTGGGGTAGTCCGACCTCAGATTATCTTGGAGCCCTGCATATTAGCGATAATGGCAGCATAAATCTTTGCGGGCATACAACGTCAAACGCGTTCCCGGTGACCGACCATTTCACAGACAATAGTATGAAGGGAGGGCACTATGACGCCTGGTACGCGCAGCTGGACCAAGGTTTGATGCGCGTAGAACGTGCAGCCTACCTGGGGGGAGCGAATAACGATTATTGTAGTGATCTAACCGAATCTAAAAACGGTTCAATATTTATGGTCATGAATACGAACTCTCCTGAATTGCTTGGCTACGAGGCCGAATACCCGGGAAATCAAAAAAGGGGGGGTGTCATTGCCCAAATCCATAAATCAATCGATCAAGATTCTTTTGGAGTGAAATTAAGTATCGACTTAATCGCAGCGTTTCGCAGCGGCGCTCAATCGTCAATTTCCAGCCTATCCGTCAAACAACAGTCACTATGGGCTACCGGTTTGACCCTAGCCCCGGCAAATTACCAGTTTACTAATATAGGCCCTGAGATCAGCGACCAGCGACCAGCGACGTCTATTTTTCGCCCACCTTGGGCCGGTGTCCTTTGATGACTGAGAATTTTGTAACAGCTCACTCAAGATCATGGGTACCTTATGTAATTATTGGCGCACCCTACGCTTGGTATCTTTATTGTCTGATGACAAACCCGGCAAACCCAATAGTTCCTGACAGCTTTCGCTATCTCTGGCCCTCAGATATCAGCGCGGAGTTTTTTATTGGTGGCTCGTTAAGCTTTCGATCTCTGGCCTATCTGCTTGGGAACCACCCCTTAGCTATCACTAGCACTGTGCTGATGTGCTTTCTCGCGGCGGAAACCTCGCTATTCAATACATTCAAAGGTACGCGCTATTTGACCAACTGTTTGTTCGCTTTAGGCATTGCGGTGTTATTTGATTCTTCGTTTATTTTAGGGATCCATCAAAAGGTCTCCCCCAAAGGGTTCTTTGTCGCAATGCACCTACTATTTATTGCATCGTTATTTCGCGCAAATGGTGGTTTTAGTAGCATTCTAGCCTTTATCATCGGCCTGATTTTTGTTCTGTCTAGGAATGTCGCTCCTTATATTGTCATCGCTAGTGTGGTGGCCTATACCCCTTTCATTTGGTCAAGAAAGCATCAACCAAAAATCTTTTCCTTACTGTTGCCGCTTATTATCGTGAGCATCATTGCAGCCAATTTCACTCGCGAACAAGACTCTTCGGTACAAATGAACGCTGCAAACAATATGTTGGCGCGAGTAATTGATCACCCTGACCTACTTAAGAAATTTGTCTCAAGCTATGGGATGCCCCCAGGGCCGTATATCGAAGCGTGCCAAAACTACGTGACCCCAAGTACCGTAGTCGCCTGTTTTGAGCACACGGCTTTAGCAACATCGGACATGTCAACGTTCAGCTACACATTACTCGATGACCCATGGGGCTTTTCTGAGTGGGTTAAAAAGCATGGTGCCGAATCGTGGCAAGATCATTTGTTGCTAGAACAACCGATAGGGACCTTCACCGAATTTGCTAGTGCCTTCCGGCGAGAGTTCGAAACTCCTTTCGGTGGGTCAGGTTCTAATCTGCTCCCCTTTGACGCCCATTCAGGCATAAGGGCTTTGTCCAGTGCAACGAGAGTAACCACGCTTTGGGGCATATGTATCTTATTTATTGCATCTGGGCTCGCCTATCTAATGTTTAGCACACCTTCCATCGTCGCTGGTGCGTCTATCTTAGCGGGTGGATCGGTGGCAAATATTTTTGTAAGCTATTACGGCGATGCCATGGAGATAGGACGTCACACATACCCCGGCTACGCCACCTTGAGCATCGCACTGGGGATGCTATTCATTGGTGTCGGCTTTGCTATTATTACCAATTTTCGCAACAATCTAGATCGTTAGTCGACTGATCACACACTCAAGGCCACAAGCAAAGCGTCGCAATTCTTAGTAAATTAATCCGCTTGCCACATTGGGGCAAAAATTTGTTGGTCTTTGTTCCTCTTATAACTGCCCACGAGTTGACCAACCAGACATCACTGATAGCATCTGCGTTGGCATTTCTCTCTTTTAGTCTGGCCGCCTCGAGCACTTATATTATTAACGACATCTCTGATCTAGAGTCGGATCGACAGCACAGCCAAAAACGAAATAGGCCCTTGGCCAGTGGAGTGATTCAGAAGTCGACTTCACTGATAATTGCCCTAGCCATGTTCGTTGCGTCTATAGGTATCAGCTACCGATTACCATTAGAGTTTCTGCAAATTTTGCTCTTCTACGTAGCAACAACCCTTCTGTACTCACTCATCCTTAAAAAATTGCTGGTTGTCGATATCGTTACATTGGGCGTTTTATTTTCGGTACGGATCTACGCCGGTGGGAGTGCCACAAATATAGAAATATCTTTTTGGTTACTATTGTTTTCGTTCTTCATTTTCTTTTCGCTAGCCATAATAAAGCGCTATTCCGATTTGTCGTTAGAGGTTGCCAACAAACAGGGTAGCCTACCCGGCCGCGCCTATCTCGGTAGCGATATGGCGCCATTGCTATGCATTGGAATTGGCTCAAGCGTAGCCTCAATATTGGTACTCGCTCTGTACGTAATAATATTGGTACTCGCTCTGTACGTAATATAGTCCTGAGATTGCGACAAAGTACAATGATCCAAAATATATATGGTTTATTTGCCCACTAATCACCTATTGGGTCATGCGAATTTGGTTCAAAGCACATAGAGGTGAAAATTTAAACGATCCGGTACTTTTCGCCCTAAAGGATAGATCAAGTTATATCGTTCTCACGTTAATATTGATTTTGATGTATTTGGCCATCTAGGAAACCAGCCCTAGTAATAAAAACTACTCGAAGCTGCGAAACTATGAATAAAAAGCAGATGCGTTCATGGGGACGGCTAAAACAGCATAAGCAAATCGCCACGGATGTCGGATCCGAAGCGCAACTTTTAGAATGTTTACAAAAGCCCGGACTACCTATGGGTTACGGCCGCAGCTACGGTGATTGCGGCATAGCCAGTAGCGGAGAAGCTTGGTCAGTGCCTGGGTTGGATGATCAAATATTATTTAATACACAAACTGGCAGACTCAGTTGCAGCGCGGGAACCAGTCTCGGAAAGATACTAGACCAAACACTGGTTCATGGCTGGTCTTTACCCGTAAGCCCAGGAACGCAATATGTTTCCATTGCCGGTGCAATCGCGAATGATATTCATGGTAAAAACCATCACAGAGCAGGCACTTTTGGTCGCCACGTAATTGCTTTCGAACTGCTGCGATCAAGTGGCGAAAGTCTAAGTTGCTCATCCACAAAAAATCCTGAATGGTTTGCCGCAACAATTGGTGGGCTCGGTCTTACGGGCGTAATTACAAGTGCTGAAATCCAGCTAACCAAAGTGCCATCGGCCCATTTTGATGTAACTATTTCACCGTTTCAAAACCTTGAAGAATTTTTCACGCTAGGCAATACAGTAAACGATAATTACGATTACCATGTCGCGTGGTTGGATTGTGCAGCGAAAGGTTCCCATTTGGGTCGCGGCATTTACATGGGGGCCAACCCCGCAGGCGCGGAATTTGGACTGACACGAAAAAAACGCCTTCAACTCTCCATGCCATTTACGCCGCCACTATCCATTATCAATCGACCAACTGTCGCCCTTCACAATAAGTACTATTATTGGAAACACGCCCGTCTAGCCAACACATCGGTATTACAGTCGCTCGATCAATATCTATACCCTTTAGATGCGATCAGCAACTGGAATCGAATTTACGGCCCTAAAGGCTTCCATCAATATCAATGCGTCGTACCGGCATCCAACCAAAAAAACGCCGTCAAAGAACTGCTTTCTGAGATTAGTAAATCAGGCAGCGGATCGTTTCTCGCAGTACTCAAATCTTTTGGGGACACTCAATCACCTGGATGGCTTTCATTCCCTATGTTTGGGACACACTCGCGGTGGATTTTCCCCACTCTATTAAGCTCACTCGATTATTCGATCGCATGGATTCGATTGTGTTAGGCGCAGGCGGTCGAATATACCCGGCAAAAGATACCCATATGTCCGCCGCGTTCTTTAAACAATCGTACCCCAATTGGGAGCGCCTTGAAGCGGCGCGCGATGAAAAACTAAACTCAATGTTTTGGCAGAGAGTTACTCAGTAGACGTACCCCTTTTAATCAGCAGCTTTCTGTAGATTAAACCTAACCAAAAGATTACTTTTAATTCAAAGATTGAGCACAAGCCGCGCATTGTTCGCTATCCTTGCGAACCCCATTTTGGGTGATGCAAATTTGGGTAGAATAATTAAAGGAGAAATTCATTTTGAAAAGCGATTTTGAAGGCTTGGCTACCTGGCTATCCAGCCAGATAGTGGGGCAAAAAACTCTAGTAGAACGGCTACTTATTGCACTTTTAGCAGATGGTCATTTGCTAGTTGAAGGTGCACCTGGTCTAGCGAAAACCAAAGCAATAAAAACATTGTCAGATGGTATCGAGGGAGATTTTCAACGTATTCAATTTACTCCAGACCTACTACCATCAGATATCACCGGTACAGAAATCTACCGGCCTGAAACGACCAGTTTTGCTTTTCAACAGGGTCCAATCTTTCACAATTTGGTCTTAGCTGATGAAATCAATCGAGCACCAGCCAAAGTACAGTCAGCTCTACTTGAAGCGATGGCCGAACGGCAGGTAAGTGTTGGTCGAAAAACTATGCCACTACCCGATTTATTTTTAGTGATGGCAACCCAGAATCCAATTGAACAAGAAGGAACATA
>DNHK01000167.1 GCA_003485905.1 Gammaproteobacteria bacterium
TAGGCGTGGCGCAGGGTTATAAAACCTATTTTTTACAAAATGATGATGGGAATATGTTGCATACCCATTCAGTCGCAGCCGGACTTGATTATATTGGTGTAAATCCAATATTGGTCGATCAGTGGGAGAAAGGTCGGGTGCGATTTGAGGCGGTAACCGATCAGGAAGTCACCGAGGCATTAAAGTTGACAATGGAAACAGAGGGTTTGATTCCTGCGTTGGAAAGCTGTCACGGATTTGCGCAGGCAATTAAGGAGGCCGCGCAAATGTCGCCAAGTGAATCGGTGTTGATCAACATGTCAGGCCGAGGTGATAAGGATATTTTTACTATTGCTGATGCGCTAGATGATGAGAAATGGCGAGAGTTCATCCGCCAAAAAGCCACGGAGTATGGTGCCTAAAGTGCTAAACGAATATATAGCAGAACGTAAAAAGACCAAGTCGCCATTGGTGATGACCCATGTTGTTTGTGGTTATCCATCGTTTGAAGATAATCTGAAAGCGTTGAAAATCATGCAAGATTTTGACGTGGACATAGTTGAACTGCAGTTTCCATTCTCCGAGCCATCTGCTGACGGCCCGACGTTTGTGCGGGCAAATCAAATTGCGATTGAGCAAGGTGTGCGCGTAGAAGATTGTTTTGAGTTTATGCGCGAGGTGAATGACCAGTTCTCGTTTAAAACGTTAATGATGGGTTACTACAACACTGTGTTTAAGATGGGCGAGATGGAATTTCTTGACCGTTTACAGCATGCTGGAGGTGCTGGCTTTATCGTGCCTGATCTTCCTATAGAGGAAGCTGATACATTGTTCGACGGTGCTCGGCAAAGATCACTTTCACCTATCGTGCTAATGACCCCAACAAATCGCGATGCTCGTCTCAAAGAATTAGCGGCGGCAGCTGGTGGGTTTGTTTATGCGGTCGCGCGTAAGGGTGTCACCGGTGCTGCGACAAGCATGAGTGATGAATTGACCGGTTTTTTACAGCGATGCAAGCAGTACACTGATCTACCGTTGGCGGTGGGGTTTGGAGTTAGTTGCCCTGCAGACATAAAGTTTATTGGTAATAATGCGGACATCGCGATTATTGGAACCGCCGCATTGAGAGCTTGGGAGGTCGGGAAAGAAGAGGCTTTGAAAAACTTTTTTTCAGATCTATTGACCGCGTAGTTATACGAGGATCAATGTTTGGATAGGCTTGATCTAGACAAATAGAAATGATTTGCAAATGAGATTCAATTTCATTAATAAAAACAATTGCTTAATCGTCATAAAAGGTTGTGAAAGTCTCGCCGGATGCTATATTCCCGCCCGTTGTTATCAATTTAATACTTAATGAGAGAGCGAAATGACTGATCGCAGAAAATTTTTGTCCGTAGTTGGTGCTGGTGCACTGGCTGTTCCAGTATCAACCTTGATGAAAGATGGTGTAGCTTTTGCTCAAGACTTACCCATGGTGGCAACTGACGATCCCACTGCGGCAGCGCTTCAGTACGTAGAAGTCTCTGCGGTAGAAGGTGCTTACTGTAAGGATTGTGTATTGTTTACCGATGTAACTAAGGTTGAAGAACCTGCGGGGCCTTGTGCGTTATTCCCAGGAAAAAATGTTACAGCTGATGGTTGGTGTATTTCATACGCTAAACGTCCTTAAACAAGAACGTTATTTTCCGGGGTAAATAAATATCGAGTTCTGTTTTTCTGGATCTCAATTTAATTAGCAAAAATCGCTAGTTAAATTAAACCTTGGTTAGTTAGAAGGAAAGAAGTTTAGAAAGAACGGCCGCTGAATTTTCAGGGCCGTTTTTTTGTGCCCTCTATTTGCGTTAATCCAAGTAAACTCCGCTAAACCTAAGTCGAATAACAAGCGTGAATACTTTGAAGGTACTCCAAGTATATGAGTAACAAACCAGCCATTTTAGCGATAGATCAAGGCACAACTAGTAGTCGAGCGATCGTTTTCGATCAGCATGGGGGCGTCGTATCCGTATTTCGACAGGAGTTTGATCAGCTATATCCTGCGAACGGATGGGTTGAACATAACCCTGAAGATATATGGCAAACGGTTTTGGTGACCGCACGGCAAGCTTTTCAGCAGGCTGAACAAAAGGGCTATGAAGTAATATCAATTGGGATCACTAATCAGCGGGAAACCACGCTGATATGGGAACGCGATACTCTGGCTGCGATCTATCCGGCTATAGTTTGGCAAGATCGGCGTACCGCTGAATTGTGTAAAGCGTTAAAAGACGCTGGCCACGAGGAGATGGTTACGCAAAAGACCGGCTTACTTTTAGATCCATACTTTTCTGCCAGTAAGATTTATTGGATATTAAACAACGTCTCCAATGCAAGAGAGCGTGCAGCTAACGGTGAATTGGCTTTTGGTACTGTTGATAGCTATTTGATTGCACAACTTACCGCCGGGAAAGTACATGCAACGGATGCTACTAATGCCAGTAGAACCAGCCTGTTCGATATATCAACTCAAACGTGGGATGACGAACTTATAAGCTTGTTCAATGTGCCCGCTGAGTTATTGCCAGAGGTTAAAGACTCGTCTTCCAATTTTGGTATGACAGAGAAAAGTATATTTGGCCGAAAGATCCCGATTTTTGGGGTTGCGGGTGACCAGCAAGCGGCAACGGTTGGCCAGGCTTGTTTTGAAACAGGCGATATCAAAAGCACCTATGGCACCGGTTGTTTTGCAATGCTAAACACGGGTAAAGAAATTGTGCGCTCAAGCAATCGCTTACTCTCAACGGTAGCTTACAGATTAAGTGGTGAAACGACCTATAGTGGGCAGCCCATAAGCTTTACATTAACCGCCTGTGAAACCGCGAATACCGGAGATGCGACTAACGTAATCGCTACCGACACGTTGAGTGCGATTTATGGCTTACCAAGCAATCCTGGTGGTGATGTTAATTTCACGTATTCTTCGCCGACACTGAGTTGTGACTTCGGAACAATAGTTGGCGGAAGTTGTAAGACCTGTACCTTTGATGTAATTGCTCCTTAAACACCATCTCCGGAAATACTCCGGGGAAGGGTATAGCTTCTCTTCTATTAGCTTGCGGAGAAGCGCGAATAACGCCGGTCACTCCGGCGTTTTTTGTATGTTGGTTATTTGAGGGCAAAATCCGAGAAATAAACAAACGGTATAATCACATTGAGTTTCATTCTAAAAGCTATTGAATATAAGGTTTTCTTGACTTTGGTGCAGTCGAGAAACTATTGTAGGTTCCTTATACCCTTAAAAATAAAAAAATAATTGAGGCTAAAATAATAATCCGCAGATTAGTGGGGTGTGATTTTGTTTAAAAATTCTCCATATTTGTCGACCGATAACAGCACAAAACCAGACGAGAAAGATTCGCTGGGAACAAAAATTTATAGTGGGGTTAGATCAAAAATGAATAATGATGGACTAGAAAAAAAGTAACCGTTGGGCATGGCGTTACAATTAGCGGCGAAATTACGGGTGCTGACGAAGTAAAAATTGATGGCAAGGGTGATATTAAATTGGAGACTACAAAGCTTGTGGTTGGCCCGGGCGGTTGGTTAAAGGGAACTATTACATGTATGGATGCAGATATTCAAGGTCAGCTTGAAGGCAAAATAAACGTTACTAATACCTTGGCAATCCAGGAGAAAGGTGACGTGCGTGGTGAAATTAACTACAAGCAGTTGCAGGTTGCGCTTGGCGGGCAACTGGCCGGTGACCTCCAAAGTGCAGTGCAAGCCGACGGTGAATCCAGAAGTCGGTACTCTGGCAAGCCTGAATCGTTGACCGCTTCACCAGACAAACCAGTATTGTTGGATACGAATAAGCAGGGTTCAAATTAGACTAAACTTTTTAGCCGTTGTGTGCGGTTATTGTCTGGTTATTCAAGATGAAGCGCCGACTGTTTAAGTCGGCGTTTTTTATACCACCAATAGTTATATTGCGTTTAATCAATTTACGGCCTGAATTAGAGGTTGGTGAATGATTGGCATTTGATCATCCGCTCTTTTTGTCGAGTCTTGCGGCAACGCTAGAAACAGGCAGTTTGTCGTTGGCAATCGCCCTTGAACGCCGGGCAAGGATTTCTTTGTGAAAAAACTAGCCTAGCAAAATGCTATTTATCAGAAGTATTTTTTAGCGGCCGAATCACATTTTCTAAACCCTCAATTCGCATTGCGAGTGCTAATTGCATGAGTGAACCAAGCTCTCCTTCTGGGAAGCCTTTCTTGTCGAACCATAAGAGGTACTCTTCAGGTAAGTCGATTAGCGTGCGCCCATGATATTTGCCGAATGGCATAGTCCAATTTGCGAGCTTTTGGATATTTTCAGGATTAAGCATGTGCAGATTTTTCTAAGAATTGAAATAAATATTTGCAATGATAGCGCTCGTTACGAGTAGTGCAAAGCGTGATGGCTTCAACCTTTCCCTCAAGTTAAATTTTTCGTGTTTGATAGACGAGTTTGCCAGACATTTCAGGACGTCAGCTTAGTTTTGGTTGGGCTGTAGCGTGAGAAATTGATTTGGGTGGAAGTTTTCCTTTAACTAGATACGTTAAACTCAAGATATGAGTGGCAATAAAATCGAAACACCCTCTGCGGCAATATTGAGCATAAGGGCGATGGTTCCCGAGAGCGCTGCTACCGCAGGGTTGC
>DNHK01000304.1 GCA_003485905.1 Gammaproteobacteria bacterium
TAGTTTCGAAGCGCACCAACGTTTGGGGAGATAGACATATCGTTGTCGTTTAGAATCACCAGCAAGTTCGCATCCATGTCGCCGGCATTATTCAGTGCTTCATATGCCATGCCGGCCGTTAACGCCCCGTCGCCAATAACAGCAACTACATCACGACTTTCCTCTAGATTAGCTGCTGCAACTGCCATACCAAGTGCCGCACTAATGGACGTGCTTGAATGACCCGCGCCAAACGTATCGTACTCACTTTCTTCTCGCTTTAAAAATGGCGATAAACCGTCTGGTTGTCGAATGGTGTGTAATTGGTCCCGACGGCCAGTTAAGATCTTATGCGGATAAGCTTGGTGGCCAATATCCCAAACGATTCGATCATTTGGTGTGTTGAAAACATAGTGCAGCGCGGTTGTTAATTCCACAGTCCCTAGCCCAGCCGCGAAGTGCCCCCCAACGCGCGCTAGGGTTTCAATTAAAAAGCCACGCAGCTCTGTACATACTTGCTCTAATTTATCCGGTTCCAGCTCTCTTAGATCTGCTGGTGAATCGATTTTTGAGAGAAGTTCGAAAACTGTATTGATGGGCTTATTCAATGTTGCTTAATTGTGTTTTGGCTATAATTGGAGACGGGAAGACTGTGTCAATGAGTGCGTTCGATTACTTTGGTCGCTATTTCAACTAGCAAGCTATTATCGCTGAATGTAGACAAGCTTTCTATGGCTTCATCATGCAAGTCTTGCGCGTGTTGCTTTGAGGCTTCAACGCCAAGGAGCGCGGGGTAGGTGAGTTTATTGAGGCCTTCATCAGAACCCACCGGTTTTCCAAGCGTTTCGGTGTCGGACTCAATATCCAGAATGTCATCAATCACCTGAAATGCCAGTCCTATCTTCTCGCCGTAAATACCCAGAGCGGCAAGCGCATCGCTATTAACTAATTCTGAGGAACATAGTGCCCCCATTTGCACTGAGGCTTTAATCAGTGCACCGGTTTTAGCCTTGTGTATGCTCTGTAATTGCAGAAGGCTAGCGGGCTTATCTTCGCCAGTATCATTTTCGGCTTCAAGGTCCAGCATCTGCCCGGCCACCATTCCTTCGTAGCCTGCCGCTACGGATAGCGCGCGACCAATCAACAACTGTTGTGTTGGAGTTAACACAGAACTAGCCGATTTCCCGAGAACAGTATTCATCGCCTGCGCTTGTAGTGCATCGCCTGCTAGTATTGCCGTTGCTTCGTCAAACTGAATGTGGCAAGTGGGTAATCCGCGACGTAGCTCGTCGTCATCCATTGCAGGGAGGTCATCGTGCACCAATGAATAAGCGTGCATCATTTCGATCGCTGCTGCGGGAAAATCAAGAACCTCAAGTTTGGCTCCAGTACATTGTCCACCACCGTATACTAGCTGCGCACGGATACGTTTACCGCCGCCTATGCAGGCGTAGCGCATAGCTTTTATTAAAGTCGATGAGATCGGGGCTGTGATCTCGGTTCGGCTAATGGTTTGGTCATGTGGGTGTTCACCAGAATTGCTGGCTAGCAACAGGTCTAACTTGCGTTCAACACGTTCACGAAGTGCTGGCAAACTACTCGACATGATCGTCGTCGAAATCCTCGGTACTAAATAGTCCCTGATTGTCTTTAATCAGAATTTCTACTTTCTGTTCGACAGCCTGCAGGCTTTTATGGCATTGCTTCATGAGTGCGACACCCTGTTCAAAATCATCTAACGATTGTTCTAGAGATTGTTCACCACTTTCCATTCGACGTACCAGTTTCTCTAGCTCTTGATATGCCGTTTCAAAGGGTAGTACTGTAGATTTTTTGTCGCTGGTGGAGGTGCTCATGATTTTAGCTGCTTGGTCAATTAGCGCGATATTTTACATGGTTACGTGGTGATTGTCGGTATTCCCTGACTACTTTGGAATGCCGTTATCAATAAATATGGCTATCGCCCACCAGCAAGGTCTATAAATGTACCGCACGTATAACTCGCCTCATCAGATATAAGCCAGGCAATGGCAGCTGCTACTTCATCAGGCTGGCCACCACGATTTAGAGGTAGGGTGTTCTTCAATCGGTCGACACGCCCTGGTTCTCCAGAGGATGCGTGCATATTGGTATAAATGAATCCGGGACGAACACAGTTTACACGGATACCTTCGGCAGCAACCTCTGACGCGAGACCTAGAGTCAAACTGTCTATTGCTCCTTTGGAGGCCGCGTAATCTATGTACTCGCCGGGTGAGCCAATCCTTGCCGCAGCAGAAGAGACATTAACAATTACACCTCCTGCACCACCGTGATCAATGGACATACGCTTAATCGCTTGTTGGCAACATAGAAAAGAGCCGGTGACATTAGTGCTAAGCACACTGTTAATGCGATCAGCACTCATATCCACAAGTTTCGATTGAGGGAAAATGATTCCCGCATTGTTAACCAGCGCGCTGAGAGTGCCTAATTGTGAATCGACCTCTTTGAATAAATACCTGACGTCCTCCTCAGAAGCTATATCTGCTTTAACTGAGATAGCATTAACGTTGTGTGACCGGGCCTGTTGTACAACGTTATCAGCAGCTACCTTGTTAGATACGTAGTTTACGCAAACATCGTATCCGTCTTTAGCAAGTCGAATGGCGGTCGCGGCACCAATACCTCGACCGGCACCCGTGACGACAGCAACTTTGTGGTTTTTATCCAATCAATTTCCCCATGCTTGTTCGATCTTCGGTAGAAAAACCTAATGATTGATAAAATGTGATTAAATCACTATTATCGGCGCGAATTTGCAAGTTTAGTTTAATACATCCAAGGTCCGTTAAGACGCCCATAGCGCGTTGAACTAAAGCTTTTCCGATGCCTTTATTTCGATGCGGCATCGACACTCCCACAGCATAAAGCCAACCACGGTGCCCGTCATATCCAGCCATGCAGGCCCCAACAATCTGACCACTATATTCAGCTACAAATATTAGATTATCAACGGCTAGTTTTGCGTCTATTACCGAAGGTGCCGTGCTATACGGTGGGTTATTAGGAAAAACCGAGTTCCAAAGTTCGGTTAGCGAATTTCGGTCGGACTCGCAATACTTTCGAATATTCACTTTTTATACCGAGCTTACTAGTGGGCTGTCTCAAAGTTTGCATTATAGCAGCCAGTAGATAAGCGCACTGAAGGCCATAGCCACAGGGAGAGTGAATAACCACGAGAGTAGTATGCGTCGTATCACTTTATTATCTCGCTTCCCAGACACGATCCCTATGCCGAAGATTGAACCAACCGAAACATGCGTTGTAGATACAGGCACGCCAAACTTACTGGCTACGATGACCAAAAAACTGGTTACTAGGTTGGCAGAAAATCCCTGCCCATGATTTATCTCAGTGATTTTATTGCTCATGGTTTCTGCAACCCGACGGGCATTTAAAAGGCCACCAATTGCCATCCCAAGAGCAATCGCAATCATACCCCACTGTATATTTAGTGCCTGAGTTGTTACCAGTAATCCGGCTATTTTGGGAGTATCGTTTAATCCGCGAGCAAAAGAGACTGCGGCTGCACTAACAATATGTGCTGCATCTAAGGTTTTCTGTACCGAAATACGCCATATTTTTCCGGTATACAACTCGAAGCACTGGCTGGTATTCCCAATGTGCACCGTTGGGGTGTTTGCGGTTAGCTCACCTGCTTCTAGATTGATTGAGTTGTTTGCATGGCGGGATAATGTGCCTACCGGAATCAGTTTTCTCTCTTTCCCTACGCATATACAAGCTTCTTTGGATAACTTCAGCGCGAGACGTAGTCTATTAAAAAAACCGTAAACGATTGCACCGAAAATAAATGCGATAAATGGGCTGGCAATAAGCGGTAGAAAGAATGCATTGCCTAGATTTTGGAAAATGACATTAAGCCCGACTGACATTAAACCGGCGCCGACCAGGGCGCCAACCAAACTGTGTGTGGTAGAAATTGGAAGACCAATTCGGGTGGCAAGCATTACCGTACAGCCAGCCCCAAATCCTACAGCCATTAGGAAATGCGCGGTACCAGCAACGTCTTGTGGAACGAGGCCTTTTCCAGAGAAGCTGGCGATTAACCCTTGAGCAACGAAAATCGCTGCAATAGAACCTAAGAATGTTGTAATGGTGGCAATTGTTATCGCAGTTTTATAGTCCACAATACCGCTACCATAAAGTGTCGCTACACCTTTAAAGTTATCGTTGGCACCGTTTGAGTAGGCCAAAAATATTGCAGATATAAAAAGTACTGTGAGCATTGTTATATGGCTTAAGTTCTACTTATGTTCTATATCTATTGACCGGCTCGAGACTGGAAATCAAACTAATTAAAGCGCACTAAATCCAAGTCAATACAGTGCTGAGTGGCTAGCAGCGCCAAGTCTGTATTCGGTGCTAGCCAGATGGTGAATGTTCTTTACTGGCGGTTTAGCCGTTCACTGAAGTGATAACTGGCGATTTTGAAGCCCTGTTTAAAATAAAACCTATGCGCTTGGTCTCTGTGAGTGCCGGAATCTAGGTGGAAATAGTTGCAGTCTGGGTTAACGCTTGTTCCCGCAACCATTCAATTAGACGTTCCCCAAAGCCCTTGGAGCGAGACGCTTGAGCCGTAACCAGATCATCTACGTATAGGTACCCATAAACAAGTTTGTATAAATACGATAGCCAGCTGCTGCGACGACGACAGGTGTGTCGTCGATGCTATCTTCAATAAATGCAAGTTTATAACCGTCTTGCTCCATGGATCGAACGGTAGCCAGAAAGGTTTCGCGGCTTAGCTCTGTTCGTAATTCGTGCAATACATCGTAGCACCGCTCTATATCTGAATCGGTTATCGCTTGTTTTGGCATTTATATTTCCTACGCTAACGGCAGTTGAACGTTACAGAGATCATTTAATTAATAACCTTATAGTCGATTTTAGTTTACCGTCGAATGCCAATTATTAAACTATCTAGTTGATATCTTCTTTTGCATATAAACCCTTGTTTCATCTCTATTTGTTTCGGTCCACCCCAGGTATTGATAGAGCGAAACATTCTCATGAAGCAAAACATGAGTGGCTAGATGCAAATCCGTAACCCCATTTTCTTTGGCCTTTGACTCTGCAAATCGCATAAGTTCGCCACCGATTCCTTGTCCTTGCGCAACAGGACTAACAGCAATATTTGCGATTGAGGCCTGGCCGTTTTCGAACGACATAGTCAATCCTCCGACAATGTCGTTACCTGACTCTGCAACCCAGGTGGGGTAGTTCTCGATCTCTGACTTGTAATCCAGATCCATAGGTGGCAGGCGTAGTCCACCCATCCGTTCCTGATAGCCTTTATAGGCGGATTCCATACAGCCCTTTAGACCGATTGAGTCAGCAGGGGTAGCCTTTCTTATATGCCAATGTTGACTGCCAGTCTTGTGAGTATATTTACTATTCAATATCTATCGAAGCAGCTATGCAGAAATGGACTCGATAAGTAAGCGCACATTATTCGCACCCTCGACAGCATCTGCCGAGGGTTTGCGGTCTTCAGTTATTGAGCGAACAAAGTCATCAAGTAGCCCGACAAAGGGTTTCTGAGGTTTGAAATCTATAGCGCCATTATCGGTCCAGGCTCGGCCTGATCCATCT
>DNHK01000021.1 GCA_003485905.1 Gammaproteobacteria bacterium
CCTACGGTCTGGCAGTCTCGGCCCAAAACGATTGGGGTCCCGTCACCTGGAACCTGAATACTGCCAGGAACAACTCCTTCTGATACGATATAATGCCCTTTGTCACAAAGTAATCGCGGGCCTATTAGACAAATTCCCATCCGGTCAGACCGCTGACTAATTTTATATCGAGTAGATAATAGCTGAGACCATACTCCTTCATTGAACATATCAAACTGCGGGCCAGGAATGATTCCGATTGCATCGTCGTTGTTGTAATTAACACCCTCTGGAAAACACAATGATTTTGTAGCGGTTGTAGTCAAGCATGGCAGCAGATCACCTTTTGAAAGTAAATTCCCTCCAATACCCGATCGCCGATGACAGGATCGACTCCCTAAAACACTCGCTGTCTGGAAACCGCCGGCTATAGCAAGGTAACTGTAAAAACCATTGCGCGGCGGCCCTACGGTTACTATGTCTCCATCAACTGCCTTTGCTGATGTATGCTCGGGAATAGACTGTCCCGACACCGTCAGCCTAGTTCCGGGCCCACAAACCGATAATAAAACCTGACCACCAGAAACGCGAAAAGAAGCACCAGAAAGTGCCAGTTCCACCACCGCTTTATCAACCGAGTTACCGACAAGCGCATTAGCCAGCCCCAGTGCACGCCGGTCCATAACGCCTGCAGTCGACACACCATATCGTCGATGCCCGTAGCGCCCGGTATCTTGAACTGATGCCCCAAGACCACATTGATCGACCTCGAGCGCAGTCATTCTTCCACAGAATCCAAAATCAGCGACCCCCGAGCTGAGTTTTCATCAAGGATCAACCATTCTCTTGCAGAAATTGATCGGAACTTAACCCGATCGCCTGGTTTAAAAAGGAATGGCGGTGTTCTTTCCAACTCAAAGGGCCGAATCGGGGTGCGGCCAATTACATGCCAGCCGCTAGGTCCCTCAAGACTACCAATAGCTGTTTGGCTTCCTCCAATAGAAATCGATGAAGATGGTATCTTCGCTCGGGGTTCAGATAGACGCGGCACAGAAAGAATTGGATCGAGCCCAGACAGATAACTAAAGCCCGGTAGAAACCCAACCATTGCGACCAAATAGAGTGGAGCCGTATGCGCCTCTATCAAATCATTTTCTGTCATTGCTAGTCTTGCCGCCACATCTTTAAGATCAGTCCCAAAGCCATCGCCGTAAGTTACGGGAACCTCCCAGACCCTACCCACCGATCTGGCAACGAAGTGATTGGATGCTAGATGCATGACGCTGGTCTCAAGTTCCTCCAAATCAATTATTAGTGGATCAAAAAAGATTGTTATGGCTCGGTAAGTCGGAACAGTCTCTATAACACCAACTAAATTAAGTTTATTAAACGCAGAATCGAACGCGTGAACCTGAGCAATCAACTTTGGATCAATTTGTTCGCCAAAATTGACAGATAAGGCTGTATCTCCAAGGTAACAAAGCAGTGGCTTATCGAAGTCTTCAACAGTTTTCTGCGTGTAATTTTTCATCAAGGTGACGCTATCCCAAGCCCTTCAATAATCTTGAGTGCTACTTCACGTGATGTTCTGTTCATAGCCTCGACACCAACACCACCCATGTGTGGTGTCAAAATAAGATTAGGACAATTCAGTAATGGGCTGTTATCTGGCAAAGGCTCATCCGAGAACACGTCCAAACCTGCAGCCGCTATGCGTCCTTCACGAAGTAACTTTACAAGCGCGATCTCGTCGATAAGCGCGGCACGAGCTGTGTTTATAAGAATGGTATCGGCACTCATTTTCGAAAGCAGCGGTTCATTTAGGATTGGTGTCTTCCCTGGCAGTCCATGAAGCGAAATTATCTGAGACACCGCAAGCAGTTCCTCCAAACATGACATGCGTTTGGCCCCAACTTTTGAAAGGTCGTAATCACTGGCGCTTTTCGAATAGACAAAAATCGACATGCCCAAGCCACGAACTAGAACCGCTAGCTTTTGTGCAACATGTCCATAACCGACGAGACCAATCCGAAACTTCGAAATTTCTCGCGGTTTAGTTCGTTCGCGGATGGACCAGTCACCCAACCGCACAGCATTATCTGCTGTTAAAATTTGTCGAGCACAAGCAAACATCAGTGAAATAGCATGTTCGGCGACTGAGTTTGCATTTGATCCGGGAGTATTGACAATTCGGATGCCTCGCTTGTTTGCCGCTGCGTGAGCAATCTTGTCCGTTCCCGTCCCGTGACTAGCGATAATTGCTAATTTTGGAGAAGCGTCAATTGCTTCCGCAGAAAAACCTTTATTGCGGGTGATCACAGCTTTTGCATTCTTAAGATGGGGTTTCAAAGCCGCGAGATCCATTGAATCGGCTTCAAACACTGAAAGGCCAGCATTTTTGAGTAGTTCTACTCCACAACTAGCAATAGGCTGAACGATAACACAATCTGTCATTTTGCAATATCTGGCGGCTGCAAGCAGAAACGCATAAGCAGCTTTGCGCCGTCACTGAAATCTGACAAGCTCATATACTCATCTGGATTGTGACTACCGTTTTCGTTACGAAGAAAAATCATCCCAGTTGGTACGCCAAGGTTAGCAAACGTAGCGGCATCGTGACCTGCGCCACAAGGCATTTTTAAGATTGGCACTTTAATTTCTGTCGCAGCTTGATCGAGCCGACTGACTATTGAGGAGTGCATTTTTGCCGATTTGGTGGATGTGCGAGGCCCCAAATCGAAAATTACATTTTCGTCTTTTTCAATTGCCCTTGTCAATACCTGAAGATCAACTGCAAAGGCTTTCAGAATGGCTCGGGAATTACTACGAATATCAAGTGAAAAGCGCACGGACCCAGCTACTTTCGAAAAAGAGGCTTCATTCGGATCCGTAGCGATTTCGCCAACGGTTACAGTGAGGTCTTTTCCTCTAGCTTCGAACTGACGCCAAAGTTGGTCAATTTCAACAACTAATTTGCAAACTGCGAGGGCCGCATCACGGCGCGTCTCTCGAGGCGTTGCGCCAGAATGGGCATAGGTTCCGCGACATATTGCTTGGCGAAACCGTAGACTGCCACGAATGTCTGTCACAATTCCAAGCGGTATGTTTTTCTGCGCAAGAATTGGGCCTTGTTCTATGTGCGGTTCTAAAAAAAGAGCAATATCGCCTGGTGACCAGTGGCTGTAACCCTTAGCGATTTCTGAAATGCATCCTCCAGCGGCTTGAATGGCATCTCCTAACTTTTCACCGTCACCAGCTCGTATTACTGTTTCTAATTCTTGTGCGCTGAGCTGACCAAAGGATGCACGGCTACCTATATAGGAGGCCGCAAACCAAGCGCTTTCTTCTGCACGAATTACCATCAGTGTGATAGGCAAAATAGGTAAGCGACGAGAAGACACAAACCCTGAAATAATAGAAAGGCCCATAAGAACTCCTGCAGCGCCGTCAAAATTTCCTCCCATAGGCACTGAGTCAAGATGGGAACCTATCACGATTTCCGGTCCATCGCTTTGCCCCGGTAGCGTAATATACTGATTACAGGCTGGGTCAGATTTTATGGCTAGTCCCAAAGCCTCAGCTTCTCTGCGGATAATACTGTGAGCAATATTTTCACCTAATCCATATGAAATCCGGGTGACTCCGCGTACATCTGATGTTCGGGTATAAAATTCGGTGAATAGTCGCTCTGCCAAGGCTATATCTGGCTTTATAGTATCCGTGTCGTTAGCTTTTGAGAGGTCAGTCATGGCCGACTCAGTCTTGTAATAATACTAGTACGGATCTGATCGAGATGCTCTTTCATTTTATTTTTAGCTTTCTCTCCATCGCCGTCACGTAGTGCTGAAATAATTTCAAGATGCTCTTTGCATGATGCTTCTGCCCGTTCTGGTAGCGTCTTTAGATCGAAAATTTGGGTCTTCCGGCGCATGTTCATCACAATCGCCGAAAGTTGGGCGTTGCCGGCTGTATCTGCGATCAGGCTATGCAGGGTGTCATCAATCCAACGCGTTGTTGCTCGATCCAAGCCATCTCCGCTAGTGCTAATCATTTTGAGCGCGTCAGATAGTGCGATTTCCAACTCTTTCAGCGCATTGCAGTTAACCCTGCCTGCTGCAATTTGGCAAATCGTGGGCTCTAGAAGCTTGCGGACTTCCAGTGCATCAAGAAATTCTTCAATCCGCATCTGCTTGATCTGCACTCCCAATCGCCCGACACGAACGATTAAACCTTCAGATTCTAACATAAGCAAAGCGTCACGTACTGGAGTCCGCGACATTCCAAGAATATCTGCCAAATGACGCTCGTTTAGATATTCACCAGGTTCAACCTCGCTGGATAATATCAGTTCCAGTATCTGTTGATAGGCTTTTGGTGCGAGCCTTTGGGCTGGTTGATTCAAGTCTTTGGGCCTTTTGCTAGCCTGTCTTTAATGCAGAGACCTATCCTAACAACACAACGATTTTCAAGTCCCTATATTTAGCTTGGTATCATTACGGTTGACTGATGGTATACCATAACCTAAACTTACTTTCAACGGTTTTGACAACCATGAGGAATTAAACTGATGTCAACCGAACTGGTCACAAACCTACCCTTTTCGATAGACGAACATTTGTCTCGCCAGACACGTTTAAGAAAGGAGCTCAAAAAAGCCAACTTAGATGCAATCTTAGTTTTTGCGCAAGAAAGTCACTTTTGGTTGACGGGGTACGACACCGGAGGCTACGTTTTTTTTCAATGTGCGGTAATTACTCCAGACGAACGTCCAATCATTCTACTAACCCGCCGGCCCGATCTAGTTCAGGCCCGACAAACTAGTACTATTGAGGATATCCGTATCTGGTGGGATTCAGACGATGCCAACCCAGCTGTGGATCTGAAATCCATTCTAGCAGAACTCGGTTTAAAGAATGGACGCGTCGGCATTGAGTTAAACACCCACGGCTTGACTGGTTGGAACCTTTGGCGGGTACAAAACGTCCTAAATAACTGGTGTACTCTTGTGGATGATGAGCATCTGATCCGTAAATTGCGGCTGATCAAGTCGCCATCAGAAATTGCATACACGCGTAAAGCAGCGTGGATCTTGGATCGATCCTTGGAGGCAGTTATTAGTGCGTCGCGCCCGGGGATCTTGGATAGTGAAATCAAGGCAGCATACCTAACCTCTATTCTTCAGGATGGCGCGGACATGCCACCCAATCCACCGCTCTTTAATTCCGGTCCGCGCGCAGTCTACGGTAGGGGTGTTTCAGAGCCTCGGCGTATTGAACCACAAGACCAAATTCTAGTTGAATACCCAGTCGCCTTTCGACGTTATAACGTTAAGACCGAATGGACTATTCTCTTCGGCAATGTTGATACGGCACATCGTAAAATGTATGACGTTGCCCGCAACACGCTTCACCATATGACAGAAGTAGCCCGTCCCGGAAATACTCTTGGCGAGATATTTGATGTCCATGCAAAAGGGCTGGATGATGGGGGGTATAAGAAGCATCGATACGGTGCCACAGGGTACTCGGTTGGCTGTACTTTTTCCCCAACCAGCATGGACGCACCACCGATGATATATTCAGGCAATTCCACCATCTGTGCGCCCGGGATGACGCTGTTTTATCATGTTATGATCGGAGATAGCGACACTGGTTATGCGATGGGGGTCGGCCATACTCTGCTGGTTACCGAAGGGTCTCCGGAGGTGCTAACGAAATTACCAGATGATCTGACGGTGATAGGGTAACATCACCAAACCTTAAGCCAGTTTATAACTGGACAACAACCAAAAAGGAGAAATGCAAATGATATTCAGAAATATTTTAAGGCGGAGTGCTCTTCTTGGTATAGCAATGGCTCTGGCTGTGCCAGCGTTTGGCCCAGCAAACGCCGGATCAAAAATGGGTGGTACATTAAAAATCAGCCATTCCACTCGAATTGCGACATTAAATGTGCTTTCACTCTCGGGACCAGCAGAATATCCAGTTATAGACATGGCATACTCCGGGCTAACGCGGATCGGACCAGATAGCCAGCCGATGCCTGACCTAGCAGAAAGCTGGGAGGCCAGCCCAGATGCGACCGAGTTCACCTTCAACCTTCGCCAAGGCGTAAATTTTCACGATGGAACGCCAGCGACGGCTTCAGATGTTGTAGCGACTTATGAGGCAATTCTGAACCCAGACATTCCAGCCTCCGCCGCGTCCGTTTTAAATATGATTGAAACTGTGTCGGCTACCGATGACCTGACAGTGAAATTCAAGCTAAAAACACCTTTTGCGGATTTTCCGACCTCTACTGCCCATGCCAATGCAAGAATTTTATCGGAAGAAGCGCTGGCCGGTGATCTTACAAAACTCGATACGGTTGTAAACGGCACTGGCCCTTTTAAAATGGAAAACTATGACAGCGCTCGGGTCACACGCCTGGTTCGCAATGATGATTACTTTATCGAGGGCAAGCCCTATCTTGATGCAGTAGAAATGCACTTGTTTCCAGATTTGGCGGCAGAAACCACAAACTTTCTTTCCGGCGACATCGACGTTATGCTACTAGTACAGCAAGCAGATTACGAACGCATTTCCAGCGCGCCAAATGTCAATGCATTGCGCGTACCGTCCGGTCGCTATGTAAATGTGGTCATGCGTTTTGACCAGCCTCCATTCGATGACCTGAAAGTTCGAGAAGCACTAGCATATTCAATTGATCGCCAACTTTTGGTCGATCTTGTGCTGGAAGGTCTAGGCAGGCCAGCTCATGACAATATCTTATCGCCAGAGTTCAAATTCCGCATTGATACGCCAGAAAAAGCATACGATCCTGAGAAGGCAAAAAAACTTTTGGCCGAAGCTGGTTACCCGAACGGTTTAAAACTTAATCTTGTTGCCTCGAACCGTCCTGCAATCCGAGCGCAGGTGGCTATTGCAATCAAGCAGATGGCATTGTCGGCAGGCTTTGATATTAATGTCGAGACAATGCCACATGATACTTACATCGCTAACGTTTGGAAAAAGGGGAAGTTTTATATGGCTTATTGGGGCATGCAACCAACTGAGGATGCAACTTTCAATCTGCTGCTAACTTCCAATGCTTCCTACGAAGACACCGGGTGGAAAAATAAAGAGTTCGATGACCTCGTGCAAGCAGGGCGTTCAACAACCATTGAGTCAGAAAGAGCTAATGCTTATTCTAAAGCGCAAGAGCTTATGCTTTCTGAACTACCATACATCATTGCGTTCTATGAAGACGTCTCGACCGCCAGTAAGTCAAAAGTACAAGGTTATACATTGAACCCTATAAATCGATATTTTTACCTAGAAAGCGTTTGGCTAGAAGAGTAAGCCTATGACGCTAGGCTATATCTTCCGGCGCCTCATGGCGGTAATTTTGGTACTTTTCGTAGTAACATTTGCAGTTTTTGCAATTACGATGATTTTACCAGGTAATGCCGCCGTGATGATACTGGGCGAATATGGCACAGAAGAGGCCGTGGCTGCGATGGAACGTATACTCGGCCTCGATAAACCTTGGCACATTCAGTACATTGACTGGCTCGTTGGAGTTTTGCATGGTGACTTTGGTCAATCATTGCGTCTCTCATTACCTGTGGCCGATGTTGTAGGAGACGCATTCTGGAACTCCGCTTCTTTGGCGATTACAGCTCTATTGTCCGTCACTATTATTGCCATCCCTTTGGGTGCTCTCGCTGCGATTAAACGCGGCAGTACTGCAG
>DNHK01000203.1 GCA_003485905.1 Gammaproteobacteria bacterium
TGTTGCCTGCAGTTGCATAAAGGCGGGCAGGCGCTGGCTTATTTTGCGCAACATCGGTGAGTCAGACAGATCATCCAAGGGTTGACTGCGCGGAGAGACCAAGCCGACCCAGAAGCGACCGTCGCGGCCTCGCACTATGTTGTCGGGGAAGCCGGGTAGATTATCGATTATCACCTCTGACTGGCCGGCTTTTTCGCCTTTAAGCCAATATTTCTGCACCCTATAGGTACCCGTTTCGTTGACTAATACAAAGCTACTATCTGCCGCAACCGCAACGCCATTGGCAAAGTTCAGGCCGTCCATTACCACTTGGGTCGACTTGTCTGCGGGGTCGTAGACTAACAGTCGGCCGTGGCCGCCGTGCTCTGTAATATCGAGCAAGCTAGACTCATAGGTGCCGCCGCTGCCTTCGGCACCAAACTTGGTGGACGCATCACTGAAATAAATTTTACCCTCTTCAGTGACATCCAGATCATCGGCGTAGACGATGGGTACACCGTCGATGCTGTTGGTTAATACACTGAGGTCGCCTTCTGGGGTTACCAGCAATAGGCCTTTATAGGCGTCGGCTATGAGAAGATTTTGATTGGCATCAACGGCCAGGCCCAGCGGACTGCCCTGTGTATTGACCCATTTGCTCAGTTCACCGGTGCGTTCGTTAAGTCGCACAATCCAGCCCTCCCGAGTGGCCATATAAACCTCGCCATCAATAAAGGCTAGGCCCTCTGGACCGTGGGTGTCGCCGAGTTTGATGATGTCGACATTGTCTAGGGCGTTATTGGGAGCAAAGTCACCGCTAAGACCTGCATCTTGCGGTGCATCCCAGCTCTTGGGGTCTACGGGTACTGGCCAAAATAGTAGATAGGCAAAAAGGGCGACGATTATGGTTAGGCTGGTTCTTAACATGATAATTTCCTCCGGCTCTTATAATTATGCGCGATATGTTGCGCTAGTGTTGGGGCTTAATCAACTGTGTTTTCTTCTAGTTTGTCATTGGCTGGTCATGTAAAATGCGCGCCTTACTTGATTCAGGCTGACAACAAGCAATGGAAGTTAATCCGCTCTACAACGCCCTCGATGACCTGCAGGCACGCACCGACGTGTTGAGGGGGTATCTTTGACTACGTTAATCGCAAAGACCGTCTCGCCGAAGTCGAGCTCGAACTCGGCGAGCCCGATGTTTGGAATAAACCTGAGCGGGCTCAGGAATTAGGTCGAGAGCGCTCCTCTCTTGAGGCCGTGGTCAAAACCATTGAAGACCTAGACTCTGGCGTCGCAGATTCTCGCGAGCTGTTGGCGATGGCCGTCGAAGAAGATGATGCCGATACTGTTGCCGATGTCGAAGCGGAAATCGCCAGCCTTGAAGCGCAGTTAGCGAAGTTAGAATTTCGCCGTATGTTTTCCGGTGAGATGGATCAAAATAATGCCTATCTCGATATTCAGTCTGGCTCTGGTGGCACCGAAGCGCAGGACTGGGCTGAGATGCTGCTGCGCATGTATCTGCGCTGGGCTGATGATAAAGGCTTTAAAACTGAACTAGTGGAGTGCTCGGCCGGTGATGTGGCGGGGATCAAAGGCGCCACGGTGCAGATCACAGGCGAATATGCCTACGGCTGGTTGCGTACCGAAATTGGTGTGCACCGTCTGGTGCGCAAGTCGCCATTTGATTCCGGTAATCGCCGTCACACCTCTTTTTCTGCGGTCTATGTGTCACCTGAGATCGATGACAATATTGAGATTGATATCAATCCGTCGGATGTGCGCACTGACACCTATCGCGCTTCGGGTGCCGGTGGTCAGCATATTAACAAGACTGATTCCGCGGTGCGTCTGACTCACGAGCCCAGTGGTATAGTGGTGCAGTCGCAAAGCCAGCGTTCGCAGCACCAGAACCGTGATAAATGTTGGCAGATGTTGCGCGCCAAGTTGTATGAACTTGAGGTGAGCAAGCGTCAGGAAGCGGCCCAGGCTACTGAAGACACCAAGTCCGATATTGGTTGGGGCAGTCAGATTCGCTCCTATGTATTAGACGATGCACGGATTAAAGATCTGCGTACTGGTGTTGAGACGCGCAATACCGGAGCGGTATTGGATGGCAAGCTGGACCAGTTTATTGTGGCGTCGTTGAAGGCCGGGCTATAAGTAGCAGCTACAGACCTTGAGAGACCTTTTTTTAAAATTAGTAGAGAGTATTAAAAGCGGATGTAACCCAAGGGTCAGCATCTGCGACACGCTGTAAATACGTCCGTGTAAGCTCAAGAGTGGCATCCATGCCACTCATGGTCTCAGATGCTGACCCTTGGGTTGCATCCTCAACCGAGCGTGCTTTGATGGGCTGTTAACTAAATTAATTATTCAAAGAACAAAGACTGAAATATGACTGATCAACTAGACGAAAACAAGCTAATCGCCGAGCGCCGCGCCAAACTCACTGCACTGCGTGAGCAGAGTGGCAACGTCTTCCCCAATGACTTCCGTCCCCAGCATAGCGCTGCAGAGTTGCAAGTCGGCTTTGGCGAAGAAAGCAAAGAGGCGCTAGAGCAGCTCGGCAAAATCGTCAGTGTCGCGGGTCGTGTGATTCGCAACCGTGGCGCTTTTATTGTCGTCCAAGACAGTTCAGATACGATTCAGCTGTATGTCACTAAAGAGGCGCGGCCTTTTGCTAAGTCGCTGGATCTTGGCGATATCGTCGGCATCACCGGTGCGCTGCATCTATCGGGTAAAGGCGATCTCTATGTGCAAATGGATGAGTATCAGCTGCTGACCAAAGCGCTACGTCCACTGCCGGATAAATTTCATGGTCTTGCTGATCAAGAGATGCGCTATCGTCAGCGCTACGTCGATCTGATTGTTAATCCCGATGTGCGTAACACGTTTCGCATTCGCTCTAAGGTGGTCGATTTTATCCGTCGCTATTTAAATGCTGCGGACTATCTGGAAGTTGAAACGCCGATGTTGCAGGTGATTCCCGGTGGTGCTGTGGCGCGACCATTTGTCACGCACCACAATGCGCTGGATATCGATATGTATATGCGTATCGCTCCGGAGCTCTATTTAAAACGCCTCGTGGTAGGTGGTTTTGAGCGGGTTTATGAGATCAATCGCAATTTCCGCAATGAGGGCCTGTCGACGCGCCACAATCCTGAGTTCACCATGCTGGAATTTTACGAAGCTTACCAGGATCATATATATCTTATGAATCTTACTGAAACGCTAATTCGAGAATTAGCAATAAAGGTTCTAGGTACCACCGAAATTTCTTATCAAGGATATAAAATTAATCTTTCAAACCCATTTCTGCGATTATCTATCACCCAAGCGATTCAGAAATTTCACCCGGAACATACTGATGCGCAATTAAATGACCGTGCATACCTAATTAAAAAACTAGAAGCTTTTAATATTAGCTATAAACCTGAAGATGGAATAGGTAAATTACAGCTTTCCTTATTTGATGAAACAACCGAACATTTATTAATGGACCCGACCTTTATTGTTGATTATCCGTCAGACGTCTCACCGTTAGCTCGTCGAAATGACAAGAATCCAGGGGTGACTGACCGCTTTGAACTCTATATAACCGGGCGTGAAATGGCTAATGGATTTTCAGAGTTAAACGATCCGGAAGATCAGGCGGCCCGTTTCCAAGAGCAAGTGCGTGCTAAAGAATCTGGTGATAAAGAAGCCATGCACTATGATGGTGACTATATCCGAGCATTAGAGCATGGCCTACCCCCTACTGCCGGAGAAGGTATAGGTTTAGACCGTTTAATTATGTTACTTACTGATAGCCCTAGTATTCGGGACGTAATTTTATTTCCTCATTTGCGTCGTGAAGATTAAATTTTAATTTATTTCACTATATAGCTGAAACTATTGCGCTCATACCTGTTCCAATAATTCTATTATTTAGTATATCTACATAACTAGGAATCACTTTGACGCCTCCTAATTTCAGGAAAATAGAAATACCTATAGAGGGGATGACTTGCACGGCCTGTTCAACTCGCATAGAGAAAGCTCTAAATAAGCTCCCTGGCGTGCATGCAACGGTTAACCTTGCCAATGAAAAGGCACGAATTAAATTTGATGACACTCTGGTTATACTCGATAAATTAATTGATTCTATTGAGAAAACAGGGTTTCATGTTTCCCCCCAATCAGTACAGCTACAAATTAGTGGGATGACCTGTTCTGAATGTAGCGGACGCATTAAGAAAAAATTAAACAAACTTCCAGGAGTCACTGCTACCGTTAATTTAGTAACTGAAAGATCCCTTATTAATTTCAGACCTGGCTCTATAACAGTAAGCGACTTGATTTCCGTTATTGTTAAAGAAGGCTATAACGCGACCGAAATCAACGAAACCAATCGTGCAAAAGAAAAATCTCGACAAATAGCTACCTACAGGGCAGAGCTTATAATGTTCTGGATCTCTGCGACCCTTACCCTTCCATTAATGTTACATATGGGTACAATTTTTTCAGACACAACTACAGAGTTGCTGCCACGCTGGCTGCAGTGGCTACTCGCCACACCCGTACAATTTTGGATCGGCATGCGTTTCTATAAAGGCGCATGGTTTGCACTTCGTGGGGGTAGTGCAAACATGGATGTTTTAGTTTCACTTGGAACAAGCGTCGCATATTTTCTTAGTGCAATTGTTACGTTATTAGGGCTAAATCAACATATTTATTTTGAGTCAAGTGCAGCCATCATCACACTTGTTCTGTTAGGAAAATTAATGGAAGCCCGTGCCAAAAATAAAACTTCGGCAGCTATTGAAAAGCTTATAGCACTACAGCCTAGAACTGCACGAGTAGAGCGTGATGGTCAGACCGTTGAAATTAATGCGAATGCTATTAAGCTAAATGACATTTTTATTGTGCGCCCAGGTGAAAGTCTGCCGGTAGATGGAATTGTTACTGAGGGATCATCTAGTATTAATGAATCTATGCTAACTGGCGAGAGCCTACCAGTTCCAAAGAATTTTGGGACAAAAGTATATGCTGCAACAATGAATCAACAAGGATTACTCAAATGTCGGGCTACCAATATTGGTAGCCAAACACAACTTGCAGCTATCATTAGATTAGTGGAAGAAGCACAAGGTTCCAAGGCACCAATTCAGAGAATGGCCGATAAAATTTCCAGTATATTTGTTCCTATAGTAGTGCTAATTAGCATCCTGACTCTATTACTAACTTGGTGGCTCTTCGACGACTTTATTTTTGCGCTCATCAACGCAGTTACTGTGTTGGTAATTTCTTGCCCTTGCGCACTCGGACTAGCAACGCCAACAGCAATAATGGTTGGAACCGGTCGAGGTGCACAAATTGGTGTGCTATTCAAAAATGCTTCTGCACTGGAGCAGGCAGAGAAAATTAAAACACTTGTTTTAGATAAAACTGGAACCCTGACAGAAGGCAAACCTGTCGTAACCGATATTATCCCTTTAGAAGACATTAGTAAGAACGATTTAATACAGATCTCTGCCACACTGGAACAAGGATCAGAACACCCC
>DNHK01000162.1 GCA_003485905.1 Gammaproteobacteria bacterium
TGAAAGCTTATCATACATTCTGAAATAGTTTTGAATAGTGATTGAAGCAAGAGTTTGAGTTTCTTTTTCAATCTTGACATTTTCTTTTGCTTCTAGAGCTTGGTGCAAACCCCCACTAAATCTTCTTCCAGGCAACACTCTTCCAGTAAATTCATCTACTATTAAGACTTGTCCATTTTGTACGACATATTCTACATCTTTATCAAATAATGCATAGGCTTTAAGTAATTGACTTAAATAATGTATTTTACTACTACGATCGGAATGCAGTTTATGAATTTTTTCTTTTTCTAATTGTTTTTGATCATCGGGTAAATTCTTTTCATCAATATCTGTTAATAATTCACCTAAATCTGGAATTGTAAATGCATCTTTATTATCTGGCGATAAAGCTTCTCTTCCTTTGTCAGAAAGATCAACGCTATTTGACTGTTCATCAATCGAGAAAAATAAATCTTCATCTAATAAATATGTTTTTTTCTCTGCAATGTACTCAGACTCAACCGAATTCATCATTTTTATAGTACCTTGTTCTTGAAATAAATCTTGAAGCTTTTGATCTTTTGGTAAACCTCTCTTTGCTTTCAATAATAAGAGCCCTGCTTCAGCAGCCTCCTCATCAGACAGCTTTCCTTTTTTTATAAGTTTATTTGCTTCGCTGACTAAAGAATTAACCAGCTGTGTTTGCTTAACTACTAGCGATTGAACAGGACGTTTTAAATCTATGTATGATTGATTAATTTTTGATTCAACTGGACCAGAAATAATTAGCGGTGTTCTAGCTTCATCAATTAAAACACTATCAACCTCATCAACTATAGCGTAATTATGCTTCCTTTGAACTAAGTATTCACTATCTATTGTCATATTATCTCTTAAATAATCAAAACCAAACTCATTATTTGTTCCGTATACGATGTCGCAAAGGTATGCTTTTCGCTTTTCATCTGGGGCTTGCCCAGATTTAATAACGCCAACGGTTAGACCGAGAAAGTTGTATACAGCGGCCATCCAATCAGCATCACGTTGAGCCAGATAATCGTTCACGGTTACTACATGAACTGATTTTCCAGTTAACGCATTAAGATATGCAGGCAAAGTGGCCATCAAGGTCTTGCCTTCACCGGTACGCATTTCAGCTATCTTGCCGCTATTAAGCACCAATCCGCCAACCAGCTGCACATCAAACGGTCGCATTCCTAAAGACCGCTGAGAGCCTTCTCTGACCACAGCAAATGCTTCTACCAATAGGTCATCAATTGTTTCACCATTTGATATACGAGCCCGAAAGTCATCTGTACAGGCCTTAAGCTCTTCATCACTTAAGGCCTGATACTTTTCTTCAAGGTTATTGATCTGGCTAATCGTCTTGCCAAACCCACTTATCAGCCGATCGTTGCGACTACCTACAAATTTCTTGATTACTTTAGAAAACATATCTGTCTTAGTGTGGTGTTTGAGGTCGCTATAACATTAGATGCCTGCGACATACTATAAAATTCTAACGCTGATTTAATATGGTAACTAATTGCCCTGAATTCAAATCGAGTCTCGAGCCAAGCACACGGCAAAAAGATGCAGAATATAGTATCTGTATCCTCTAGATAGTAGGTATGGATGGTAACCGCCTGTGCGGGGTTCCACAATGAAAAACTAGGCCTCCGAGCCCGCTTTAATTAGCGTTACCGCTTAAAGCTAACGGTTAGCTTTTTTTCTTGATATACGGGTAAGGATTAACTGTTTTACCTGACTGCTTCACTTCAAAATGTACGTGAGGCCCGGTAGATCTTCCTGTGCTACCTAAAATAGCAATGACCTCTCCTTTGTGAACCGTATCTCCTACCGCAACCAAATTCTCCTTGTTGTGGCTATATTGAGTTTGCACTCCATCCCCGTGATTCAATTGCACTGTCCAGCCGTAGTTTCCAGCATACTTGGATTGAGAAACAACCCCATCAGCTACTGCCACTACGTCTGAGCCAGAATGCCCCGGGATATCAACACCTTGATGAAATTGCCGTTTACCAGTCAAAGGATTCGTCCTGCTACCGTAACTAGATGATATCCAACCTCCGTCCACCGGCCAGCCATCAGGCTTTCTACTTTGAGACCGCTCATCATCACTCAGCAAATAACCCAACGCTTCAAATTGCCCGGTTTTAGTAGAAATACTCAGCTCCAGCTTTCGCAATTCAGCAAGCAATCCATCTTCAACACCACCTTTTGTATCGGGCGAGGCTCCGCCAACGCCAGGCTCATCTTCGAGTTGAAAAGCTGCCAAATCGAGGCCAACCTGGTTGGCCAAGCGCTCAGCAACCGCTTCAATTCTTGACATTTGCGCCTGAAATGCCCCCATTCGTTTTGCATAAGCGGTCAGTTTTTGACGCGCATCTTCACGAGCAAGCGTTAGTTGCTCTTGATAGTTCACTAAATCACCGGCTAATTCATCAGACTTTAGCGAGTTGGCTGCGCCATACCAAATACTAATTGCCGCTATCAACATGATGCAAGGTAAGGCGACAAGACCAGCAACGATCATTTTTAACTGCTGGGAAGTAAAGCTAAACGTTTTAGGCTTACTTTGAGTATCTTTTATAACTATTAGTTTCAAAACCGCACCAATCGTATTATTGTTTAACCCATCACAACTCGCATCCAAACTTACGAACTAGTTACACTTGAAATCAGTATGTCCTTGCTAGTGTAATCATACCGTCCAGCAATATTTTTCAGCTGTTTACGGCTTGTACAGTTGGTTTGGTGTTTCTACTGTTCGCGAATTTAAAATATTATTTTACGTATTCAGCGCAACAACAAAAATTTGTAGAATCGTGTCAAAAAAAGTAAACCGGAATATTACAACGCTGTTAGGTGATTTACCAGTTTCCCGTAAACTGAAAAGCTCATCTAAAATCGTCTCCCCTATTGCTGACAATTGGCTTGAACTAATTGAACAACCACTGAGCGCTCACTCTCTGCCATCCCATTTCGAAGATGAAACCCTTACCGTTGCAGTCGATGGGTCCGTTTGGGCGACAGAATTACGCCACAATATCCCAAGCATTCTCCGTAAGCTTCATATCCTTGGACACAATCAAGTATTAAAAATAAAAATAATACTACAACCTGAAAATATTGGACCAAACAGGCAAAAGCGCACGATAAGACAAACTGTCGATGCCGATGCGTTAAAAGGGATTGCTCACAGCGCGCAACATGTAAAAGAAGAAATTCTCGCCAAAGCCCTTAAAAGTCTTGCCAAAACGCTAAATGGAGAACATAAATAGTTCGATCTGCTTCCGCTTAGTTAAACTGATTTTTTATGCGTTTGACCAGAAAAAGTGCCTTCTGTAAATGCGAGATATGGGGCATTCTTTAAGCAACTACGTATCCTGCTCAGGACGAGCCGACTTACCAGATTAAAATACTTGTACTTTAGGATTTTGCCGCAGTGAAAAGAGTTGGGGGGTTGGGGGTTCAGCCTGTTAAGCCCATAAAAATAAACAGGGACTTTGTATGTAAGTAGTTTGTAAAAACTAGGTGGCTTGCGCACTTGCAAGCTTCATAAACGATATTGGCGCTTCTTCCGGGTTGTCAAAAGTCACCAATTCCCAAGCCGTATCATCAGCTAGTAGCGTTCTAAGTAATTTGTTGTTCAATGAGTGGCCGGATTTATGTGCACTAAACTCTCCTATCATAGGATGGCCAAGTAAATACAAATCACCAATAGCGTCCAAGATCTTATGCTTAACAAACTCATCTTCATAACGGAGTCCATCGTCATTCAATATATTGAAGCCGTCCATAACAATCGCGTTGTCTTGACTACCGCCAAGCGCTAGACCACGTTCGCGTAACGCCTCCACGTCGTGCATAAATCCAAAAGTTCTAGCACGACTGACCTCCTTTACAAAAGAAGTAGTCGAAAAATCGACGACAGCCTTTTGAGGTGCTTTAATAAATATTGGATGATCAAAATCTATCGAGAAAGCGACTTTAAATCCCTCAAACGGCTTAAATTCCGCCCATTTGTCACCTTCTTCAACTTTTACATTTTTGCGTACTCGCAAGAATGTTTTAGCAGCTTTTTGCTCAACAACACCTGCACTTTGAATCAAGAAGACAAATGGCCCAGCACTTCCATCCATAATTGGAACTTCTGGTTCAGTCAATTCAACATAAACATTATCAACACCCAAGCCCGCGAGCGCAGACATCAAATGCTCGACCGTTGAAATTGTAACGTCGCCATTATGCAATGCGGTAGATAAGCGAGTATCACCAACAAACTCTGGCTTTGCCGGGAGTTCAATAACAGGATCTAAATCAACTCGTCTAAATATGATTCCAGTATCAACTGGCGCTGGACGTAAGGTTAGATAAACCTTCTTGCCAGTATGTAATCCGATACCAGTCGCACGAATTACATTTTTTAGCGTACGTTGATTAATCATTTGATTGAGGTGAACAGAGTTCTAATGGCATTCGCTGGAAGCAATGGTTAATCCAAATATTTATAATTTATTATTGACCACACCACTCGAGTTCAGGTGGGGAATTTTTTCTCTATTTATACTTTATAAGCTATTTATACCCTATAAAAGACAATTCAAATCAGCAATTCAACGTTCATATTTACGATATAAGAATGCTAATTGGAAATTCTCAATACGCTTTTACGACCTAGCTATGCGATCGATACTACACCAAACGGGAGTGTAAGTGTAGTATCGACCATATGCCCGCAAATTAGAAACACAATTTCCTCTCGATGTGCCTCTGACTCGATAGCCGCTTCAATATCCATCTCTCAGTCTGCTTGTCGACGCAAAAAAGTCGGAATATCCAATTCATCGGCATCATCCGCATTCGAGCGAGCGTCATAACTTGCTCGACGGTGATATAGCATGTCGTCCTAACCTATATCCGGGCCATTCACCACTCGTTGTACAGGTTGCACCACTTTGTATGGTTTTTCCTGGCCGCTACCAGCAGCTTTATGTTGCTCGAGTCCTGTTGCAACCATCGTTACCCTTAAGTTTTCACCCAGGCTACTATCGATCGCTGTTCCGATCACGACCGTTGCATCATCAGCTGCAATATCACGAATAATTGTCCCTACCTCACCAAATTCTCCAATAGAAAGATCTGGCCCAGCAGTCACATTAACTAAAATCCCTCTAGCACCTGAAATATTAGTTTTCTCTAGTAACGGACTACTCAGTGCACTTTGAGCAGCATCTAATGCTCGATTCGGGCCACTAGCACTCGCGGACCCCATCATTGCTTGCCCCATCTCAGACATGACCGTTCTGACATCAGAAAAGTCTACATTGATTAGCCCTGGTCGGGTAATAAGTTCCGAGATACCTTGAACGGCGCTACGAAGCACCTCATTCGCCTGTCCAAATGCATCCTGTAAACTTGCATCTTTTCCCATTACATCCATTAGGCGTTGATTAGGAATGGTTATCAAAGAATCTACACTCTGCGCTAATGCATCCAACCCCTGCTGGGCAACCTTTGCTCGCCGGCCACCCTCAAAATCAAACGGCTTGGTAACTACAGCAACCGTGAGCGCACCTAATTCGCGAGCAATCTCCGCTACAACCGGTGCTGCACCGGTACCGGTACCTCCCCCCATTCCAGCGGTTATAAATACCATATCGGCATCCGCTAGGGCATCAGCAATCCGTTCGCGATCCTCAATTGCAGCCTGACGGCCTACTTCAGGGTTTGCACCAGCACCAAGACCCTTAGTTAATGTTGAACCCAGTTGCAGAACTGTGTGGGCACCAGTACTTTGCAAAGCCTGGGCATCGGTGTTGGCGATTATAAAATCAACACCGGCCATTTCACCATCGACCATATAATTGACGGCGTTTCCTCCTCCTCCGCCAACGCCAACGACCTTTATAATGGCCTGCTGGTCTACTGTATCCAATAACTCAATCATTTTTGTATCTCCCGTTGTAAAACATATTGGGTTCTCACCCATAAAAAATAAATATTAAAAATTTGTTTCAAACCAACCTCTCATTCGTGTCCAAATCGAATCCCCATCAGCACCTCGCAACTTATCTAATGAACCTCTACCCCGGTTTAGTAAACCAAACTGAATCAAACCAACGCCCGTGGCGTAAATTGGGTTTTTAACCGTCTCGCTTTGACCGCCTACATTTTTGGGGATTCCGAGGCGCACCGGCGCATGAAAAACTTCTTCTGCCAGCTCAACCATTCCCTCCATTTTCGAACTGCCACCCGTTAGAACAACACCAGAACTAACCAACTCTTCGAACCCGCTACGCCGTAATTCATGCAAAACGAGTTCGTACAACTCCTCAATTCTTGGCTCGATCACTTCCGCCAACGTTTGTCTTGAGAGTTTTCTGACCGGTCGATCACCAACACTCGGGACCTCTATCGTCTGCCCACTGTCGGCCAATTGCCTAAGCGCACAACCGTATTGTTTCTTCAGCTCTTCCGCTGATTTAGTTGGAGTCCTAAGGGCAATAGCAATATCGTTGGTAATCTGATCACCGGCGACAGGAATAACAGCCGTGTGCTTAATAGAGCCCTCCGTATACACCGCAATATCGGAAGTACCACCACCGATATCTACAAGGCATACTCCTAGCTCCTTTTCATCTTCAGTCAACACAGATTGACTAGATGCAAGCTGCTCCAAAACTATGTCGTCAACTTCTAAACCGACTCGGCGGATGCACTTTATAATGTTTTGCGCGGCACTCACTGAGCCGGAAATCATATGTACCTTGGCTTCAAGGCGCACACCGCTCATCCCTATCGGTTCACGTATCCCTTCTTGCCCATCGATAATGTATTCCTGGGGTAGTATATGTAATATCTTTTGATCGTTAGGTATTGCAACGGCTCTCGCGGCCTCAATAACTCGATCGACATCACCCTGAGTAACTTCCCCATCATGAACAGCTACAACGCCGTGCGAGTTAAAGCTGCTTATATGCGCGCCGGCTATACCGGCATAGACAGAGGCGATCTCACACCCTGTCATTAACTCTGCCTCCTCAACCGCCCGTTGAATTGACGTTACAGTCGATTCGATATTTGCTACTACGCCTTTACGCATACCCTTGGCTACGTGGCTACCGCTACCAATGATTTCAATTTCACCATCAGGGGACACCTCTCCAACGATCGCAAGCACCTTTGAAGTACCTATATCCAAGCCAACAATCAAATTTTCGTCTTTATTTCGCGTCATTATTTTTTCCTAACCCGGCGGTTGCCGATCAAATGATTGAACGCCCGCTATTGCCAAGCCATCCGGGTACCTCACGTCAACGTAAACCACGCCATTTTCTACAACCAATAAACCTTTTCTAAATGCAAGCAGGAAACGATCAAAACGATGCTCTAAATCCATGGTGCCTAGCGCGACTTCGATACGAAATCCGTTTTCTGGATCATCCTCCAGCACTACTAAACCCCATGATCGCCAATCGCTCACATTCAATGATTCCAATCGCAATCCCAGCTTTTCTAATTCCCTGGACCACTCATGCGTTCGCTGCATAATTTGCAAGCTCTGCCGTTGTGGGCCATGAACGGTTATCGAAGCCGCATTCTCAAAATTGGGTAACTCAACAATTCGGCCGTCCAATGTTAACCAACCTCCAGATTTCCATCGCATTACCGGCACACTTTCAATGAGCTCAACCATCAAAGTGTTTGGCCACTCGCGGCGCACTACAGAACGTTCCACCCATGTTTCAGAATCAACGATACGTTTGATCTTTTCTAAATCAATAGTGAAAAAGTTACGCCCGAGCTCAGCCTCTATTTTTGGTTGTAGCGTTACCGGATCGAAGTATTCAAAGCTACCCTTAATAACCAAACGATCAACTACCAAAACGTTCGGTCGAAAAAGGTAATCCAAACCGAGTAAAACAGCGGTAACCAAAGACACTATTGTGATAACAAAAATTGTTAACCTACGCGCAAAGTGGGCACGTTTAATGCGCGTTTTCCGATAACGCCTAATCGCTAATGCTCTTGGTGCGGCAGTCATAAGCTGGTCTCCAGTATCTGCACCACTAAGTCATTAAAGCTTATTCCAGCAGCTTTTGCCGCCATCGGCACTAAACTAGTACCTGTCATACCCGGCACCAAGTTTGCCTCTAGCAACTGAGGATTTCGTTTGTCGTCTAAAATCAAGTCAACCCTCCCCCAGCCACGACAACCCAAGGAAGCAAATGCTTGTTCAGCAAGGCTCTTGATCTGTTGCTCAAATGATTCGGATAAACCTGATGGGCAGTGATAACTCGTTGAATCAAGAACGTACTTAGCCTGATAGTCATAAAACTCATTGACTGTCTCAACACGAACAGGCGGCAACGCTTTTCCACCTAATATCCCAACTGTGAGCTCTTCGCCTGGCAAATACTCTTCAATAAGCGCATCGCACTTGAGATCCCAAGCACTCTCGAGCGCGGCATTGAGACCGGATGGTTCGAGCACCTTTGTAATGCCAATGCTAGACCCTTCCAATGCTGGTTTAACAAAAACTGGGTATCGTAAATCCTGTAGTTGAACATTCTTCCCTGAACCACGATTTGCCACCCAAAACTTAGCGGTAGGTAGACCCTCTTGTAACCAAAGTTTTTTAGACTTCACCTTTTCCATTGCGAGCGCACAAGAAAGCACGTCGCTACCCGTATAAGGAATCCCAATAAAATCCAACGCACCCTGTATCGACCCGTCTTCACCACCACGCCCGTGCAGAGCAATCCACACTCGATCAAAATCAGCCGCTAGTAGAGCCTCTATCCCAAACGCACCGGTATCAAATTCATGGGCGTCAACAGAAGCCTCGCGAAGCCCCATGCAAACAGCACGCCCACTGCTTAACGACACCTCTCTCTCTGAAGAATTGCCTCCCATTAGAACTGCTACCTTGCCAAATTTAGAGTCAGCCAATTTTGCCCCCTACAATTCGAACTTCGGTTTGCAATGAAACACCCTCTTCTGCAAGCACTCTTCGTTGTGCCAGATCAATCAGAAATTCAATATCAGCAGCAGTTGCATTTCCGTTATTAATAATAAAATTCGCGTGCTTCTCAGCAATCTGGGCACCGCCCTTCCGCGAACCTTTCAATCCGCAACTCTCTATCAGCCTTGCCGCGTAATCCCCCTCTGGGTTTCGAAAAACCGATCCAGCATTGGCCGACTGGACTGGTTGCGAAGCTGCTCTCTGCGCCAACATAGACTTGATTTCTAATACTCCGTCAAAGCCTTGGGGTGCTTTTTGAAAATCAAATGTCGCACTTAGAAACCAGTCGTCCGGACCACTAACAGAACGATATCCAACCTTGTATTCCTGTGAGGTTCGCGTTGTGATTTGCGCCTGACGACTTAGAGTTTCTACCTGTTTAACGCATTGCCAGGTCTCACCACCCCAGGCACCAGCATTCATCGCCAATGCGCCCCCAACCGTACCTGGAATTCCAGCAAAAAATTCTGCACCCCGGAACCCATTAGCAACTGCAAAACGTGCCAATTTTGCACCAGGAACCCCAGCACCGGCGCGCAGTAATCCCTGCGAATTCAATTTTAAATCAGCTAAGGCTTTGCGAGTATCAATAACAACTCCACTGAAACCCCCGTCCCTAACTAGCAAGTTACTCCCCAGCCCTAACCACAAAACCTCTCTTTCAGATTCTAGTTGTCGAACAAAATCTACTAGATCCGCTTGATCAGCGGGAATAAAGAAAACCGCTGCATTACCGCCCGCCCGCCAAGAAGTATGACGAACCATTGACTCTGCAAAACGCAGCTCCCCGCGAACGTCGTACTGGGTATTCACTGATGCAGCGCCCATCACGCAGACACCGCCAAAGTAGAAATAGCGTTTATGACCGACGGCAGCTCACGCGCCATTTTACCTATGCTGCCAGCACCTAATGTTAAGACAACGTCTTCACTAGTTAGAACGGGCCACATTGATTGCCCCAAATCTTCTATTCGCTCCACAAATATAGGCTCTACCTTCCCACGTGAACGAACAGCCCTACATACACTCCGTCCATCTGCACCAGGTATTTCCGTCTCACCGGCGGCATACACTTCGAGTACAAACAAAACATCACTTTCCGAAAGAGCTCTCGCAAAATCGTCAAGCAAGTCTCTTGTCCTGGTGTAACGATGCGGTTGGAAAACTACTACCAGCCGAGTGTTTGGCCAAGCACCCCGAGCGGCAGATATAGTCACGTCTAGCTCACTCGGATGATGCGCATAATCATCGATAAGAAAAGCACTTCCGCCCTCTTTAACTTTCAAATCCTGTAGCCGTTCGAAGCGCCGCCCGATCCCTGCAAATTCTGCTAACGCAGAAACAATATGCTTATCCTCAACGCCAAGGCGATCTGCCACTGCAATCGCCGCTAAAGCATTTAAAACATTATGCTCACCCGGTAGGGCAAGCTCGATATTGAGCTCTGCCTTGCCTGCGCGCTGTAGAGTAAACCTCATACCAAGATCGCTGGGTATAACCTCTACACCTCTTACATCTGCAGACTCCGAAAATCCGTACATTAGTATCGGCTTATGCACAGATGGCAAGATACTCACCAACTCTTGATTGTCAGCGCACACAATGGCCAACCCATAAAATGGAAGCGCCTGCAGAAACTCTACAAAAGCAGCTTTTAGCTTGCCAAAGTCGCCGTCATAGGTTTGCATATGGTCAGCGTCAATATTCGTTACCACCGCCATTTCTGGTTTCAGACGTAAAAATGATGCATCACTTTCATCTGCTTCTGCTACCAGATATTCTCCTTCCCCTAAACGCGCATTTGTACCTGCCCCCTTTACCTGCCCACCAACTACAAATGTAGGGTCTAACCCTGCTTCGACCATAATAGCTGCGACCAAACTTGTAGTAGTTGTCTTGCCATGAGTCCCGGCCACCGCAATTCCCTTTTGAAAACGCATTAGTTCGCCAAGCATTTCTGCCCTTGGGATTACAGTAATACGCGCTTCGGTTGCGGCCACAACTTCTGGGTTTGCTGAATCGATTGCAGTCGATACAACCACCACATCAGCTCCGAGTACATTTGCTGCTGCATGCCCAATAGTCACTTTAGCCCCTAGCGAGCTCAACCGTGTAACCGCTGGACCATCTGACACGTCAGAGCCACTGACTTTGTAGCCGCTATTTACCAGTACTTCAGCAATACCGCACATGCCACTACCACCGATACCGACAAAGTGAATGTGCTCAACCCAATTACGCATGCCCAGCCTCCATGCACACATCTGCGATAACACTCGCAGAATCTGACTTGTACAGGCCTGCAGCGCGGTCACCCATTTTTGTCATGCGCTCTCGATCACCCAATAGTCCATAAAGCGTTTTCGCCAGATCTTCAGCATTGGTCTCGACTTCCTGACAAATTAACGCCGCATCAGCGCGCGATAAAAAGTTAGCGTTGGCAGTTTGATGATCTCCAACTGCGTGGGGAAACGGAATTAATATAGAAGGTAGGCCTGCCGCGGCGATTTCGGTAACGGTCATGGCACCCGCCCTGGCGACCACGATATCAGCCCATTCGTAGGCATCGCCCATATCTTCGATAAACTCATCTACGCGGGCAGCCACACCTGCGCGCTGATAAGCCATCGAAACGTCTGCCTTTTTATTGGCACCGGTTTGATGCCAAACTTCAAATGCTTGATTCCCTTCACCATTAATCGCAAGCTCTCCGCCCAATTCGGCTAATTCCTTAGACGCCATAAATGCAAAAGCCTCCGGCATAAGCTGATTTATTTTCAGCGCGCCTTGGCTACCACCTGTGATAAGTACTCTCGGACACCTTGACGGCGAGTCACCAACCCTAGCGCTTGAAGCAAACTTTCGAACCGGATTTCCAACCCAACTAAAATTCTTAGCCAAACCCTCGACTTTAGGGAAACCACTGAGAACAGAATTAGCTAACCTAGATAGCAACTTGTTCGTTAATCCAACTGCCGCATTTTGTTCGTGAATAATTAGTGGGATACCCAGTAATTTGGCACTAACTCCGCCTGGGCCGGCGACAAAACCACCCATGCCAAGTACAGAAACAGGTCTAAGTTTTCGCAATACAGATAAGCTTTGCACGATTGCCTTGAGAATTCGTACAGGTGATACCAACCAACCAAGAGCACCCTTCCCTCGTAATCCGCGAATCGAAATCCACTCTATCGGAAAGCCTGCTTGAGGGACCACCCTAGCTTCCATTCCATTCTGTGTACCCAACCAAACCACATCTACGCCGCGATCACGAAGTTCGCTAGCCACCGCCAGCGCAGGGAAAATGTGCCCTCCCGTACCACCTGCCATCACCATGACGAGGCTCATTTCAGCCCCCGTGATAATCGCTTTCGAACAACTTTAGCGCCAGGCACTACACTCTTGGTTTGAGCATCGGACTGTACGAATTTCGCAGGCGGCTCTAGACTTAAGCACTGGCGTTGGACTGCAAGCAATAAACCTATGGCGGCACAGCACATCAACATACTACTGCCGCCATAACTTATGAATGGCAGAGTTAAACCTTTCGTTGGCAGAACGCCAAGGTTCACGCCTATATTAATAAGCGCCTGAATAACTAATAGTGCACCAACCCCTTCAGCTAACCTAGCCGCAAACAGCTGTCCAGCTTGCGCTGCAAGACGACCGGTCTGTAACGCGAACCAAAGTAATGCCCCGAACAGAAACACCACAAAGCTAATACCTATAAAACCAAGCTCCTCACCAACAATCGCCAAAATAAAGTCATTATTCGCGTGCGGTAGGTAATACAATTTTTGAATACTACCGCCAAGCCCAACCCCAAATAGTTCGCCCCGACCTACTGCTATCAGGGCTTGCACTAGCTGGAAACCACTATTAAAAGGATCAGCAAATGGATCAGTAAAGCTTAATACGCGAGCCATCCGATACGGAGCCATGACAACCATTAGCGTAATCGCACAGGCGGTAACACTGACACATAACAACATATGCCAAATGCGGACTCCGCCTAAAAACATCATCACCCCAACCGTGGCAACAACCACTACGAAACTACCGAAGTCAGGCTGCGCTAACAGGAGTACTCCTGTCGCCACCATAACGATACCGATCATGACGATTCCGTGACTAAACGAGTCTAGTCGAGTCCGCATGCGAGTTAAGTAACCAGCGGTGTATATAACCAAAGCTAACTTAGCAAACTCTGCCGGTTGAAATCGAAATCCCGCCAGACTTATCCATCGCTTGCTTCCGTTTACCTCATGACCTATACCTGGGACTACTAAAACAGCCAG
>DNHK01000204.1:0-3631 GCA_003485905.1 Gammaproteobacteria bacterium
CCCATGGGTTGGGATGCATTTGGTCTACCTGCTGAGAATGCAGCGATTGCCAATAAAACCGCTCCGGCAAAATGGACTAGAGAGAATATTGCCTATATGCGTGGGCAGCTCGAGCGATTGGGCTATGGTTATGATTGGGCGAGAGAGTTTGCTACTTGCAATGCGGATTATTACCGTTGGGAACAGTGGTTTTTTACCAGGCTAATGGAGCGTGGTCTGGCCTATAAAAAAGAAGCCGAAGTTAACTGGGACCCAGTAGATCAAACAGTTCTCGCAAATGAGCAAGTTGAGAACGGCCGTGGCTGGCGTTCTGGAGCTTTGATCAAGCGTAGAAAAATTTCGCAATGGTTTTTGCGCATAACTAACTATGCAGAGGAACTGATTGATGGTCTGGACCAATTAGAAGATTGGCCAGAGTCTGTGCGCACTATGCAGCGGAACTGGATTGGCAAATCAGTCGGTGTTGAAGCCGTATTTACGGTTGTGGATTCAGATATTGATGGCGATGCACTAAAAGTATTTACTACGCGGCCAGACACCATTATGGGGGTGACCTATTTGGCGGTGGCTGCTCAGCATCCATTAGCGATAAGCGCAGCCATTGATAACCCGGAACTGAAGACTTTTCTCGATGAATGCGGTCATATGAAAACCGCTGAAGCAGAATTGGAGACTATGGAGAAGAAGGGGATGCCGCTTGGAGTTTTCGCGGTTCATCCTATCAGCGGCGAACAAGTCCCGGTTTGGGTCGCTAACTTTGTATTGGCTGGCTATGGAACCGGGGCAGTAATGGCTGTTCCCGCTCATGATCAGCGCGATTGGGAATTTGCAGGTAAGTATGGCATCGATATTACGCCTGTTGTGTACCCTGTTGATGGGGATCTTGATATCGAGGGAGGCGCTTTCACGGAATATGGGGTGCTAAAGAACTCTGGGCAGTTCGATGGCCTGAGTTCAGAAATGGCCAAACAACGCATTGCCGAATGGCTTGAAGAGAAGCAGCTCGGCGAACAACAGGTGAACTATCGGTTGCGAGATTGGGGCGTATCGCGACAGCGCTATTGGGGCTGTCCAATTCCAGTCATAAACATTGATGGTAAAACCATCCCTGTTGAGGCGAGTCAGTTGCCCGTTGTGTTACCGGAAAATGTTGTGTTGGATGGTGTTGGTTCGCCAATAAAAAAGATGCCTGAGTTTTTCGAGACTACTGATCCGGAAACCGGTGAGTTAGCCGAACGTGAAACAGATACTTTCGATACGTTTTTTGAATCTTCCTGGTATTACGCACGTTTCTGTTCGCCGGACAGCGATCAAGCCATGCTGGATGAACGAGCTAAATATTGGTTGCCGGTCGATCAGTATGTTGGTGGAGTCGAGCATGCGGTGTTGCACTTGTTGTACGCCCGGTTTTTTCATAAATTGATGCGCGATGAAGGGCTGGTTAATGGAGATGAGCCGTTTAAGAAATTGCTGACACAAGGAATGGTGATCGCTGAAACCTACTATAGGGAAGGCGAGAACGGTCGAAAGGAATTTTTTAATCCCACCGATGTAGAAACCACTAAAGACGAAAAAGGTCGTATTCTTCAGGCAGTGCTGCGCAGTGACGGTGAACCCGTGGTTGTTGGTGGTGTAGAGAAAATGTCGAAATCCAAGAATAATGGCGTTGATCCACAGTCGATGATTGACCGGTACGGGGCTGATACTGTGCGATTGTTTATGATGTTCGCTTCGCCGCCGGAGCAATCACTTGAATGGAATGATGATGCCGTAGCTGGTGCGTCCCGATTTTTACGTAGAGTCTGGGCTTGGTTTTATAAACACCAGTCAGTTTTTCAAACTAGCCCGTGTGAACAATTGATTGCACCAAAGATTGAAAACGATGCTCTTGTTGATGTTCGCCGAACGGTTTACGGCATATTGGAAAGGGCATTACGCGATTACGAACGCCAGCAGTTTAATACCGTTGTGGCGGCATGCATGGAAATGACAAATGCACTTGAAAAGTTCGACTGGTCATCCGCCGGCGCTGCGGGCAAGCAGGTGCAGAGTGAGTCGGCAATTATTTTACTAAAGCTTCTGGCTCCGGTGGCTCCGCATATAGTTGAAAAAATTTCTGGCGAGTTCAATATTCGAGATCAGGTGGAGACAAGTTGGTTACAAGTTGATGAATCTGCGTTAAAAGTCGATCAGGTCGAGCTTGTGGTGCAGGTAAACGGAAAATTACGTAGTAAACTACAGGTTGCGATAGATATTCCGCGAGATCAACTGGAAGTATTGGTGCTGGCTGATGAGAATGTGCAGCGCTTTATTGAGGGCTCCGTAGTACGTAAAATTATTATAGTGCCTGGTAAGCTAGTGAATGTGGTAGCAAATTAAGGACATTTGCCGATACAATTGCAAATAGAACCAGAACGAAAGCCTCAAAGAGGCGGGTAGATCAAATGCGTAAGCTGATTGTATTATTTTTATCTGTAGCCATGATATCTCTGGCATCGTGTGGATATCGTCTGCGTGGCCAATTGCCATTGGCTGAGAGCATTAATGTAATGTACATCGATTCGAGGGCTGGTAGTTTTGATTTTATAGATCGATTTTCCGAATTGCTTGCTGATGGTATAGAGGGAACTGGTGCAGAAGTTGTTGCCGATCCGGCACTTGCTAAAGCAGTGTTATCGATTGTTGAGATTCAATTCGATCGATTGGTTCGAACATTGGACTCGAGAGGCAAGGTGAATAGCTACACATTACAATATCTTGTTACCTACGATGTTATTGACGCTAGTGGCGACGCTATTTCTGAAGGTCGGGCATTACAAGAAATTGCCGATTTCGATTTTAATCCAGATCTGGTGATCGAAAAGGAAGAGGAAGAAGAAGCCCTGCGCGAGACTATGGAAGATGAGTTGGTGCTACGCATCCTTAGACAGCTTAATACCCTCGGTTAAACTTTATAGATTGCGGCGACTAGTTCTCGATCAAATAAGAGGTATTAGTAGCAAAGCTCTGACGCTTAGTGAGTTTGCTCCCTGCCAACTTAGTCTATTGATCGTAAGGGCTAGCTCGTAGGCTCTCTAAAATTAGCATGCAAGTCCCTTACGCAAAAGCAGCAGCTCAATTTTCGAACGAGCTCCCCGCCGTAATTGCCATTGCTGGAAATGAAGCTTTATTAGTTGAAGAATTGCTGGATAGTCTCCGCAAATCGCTTCCCACGCATGGTGTCGATGAGAGAATTCCATTCGCGGTCGAGGGGCGTTTTGATTGGGATGGGTTTGTGCAGGAAGGCAATGCTATGTCTTTGTTTGGAACACGAAGATGTTACGAACTTAGAATTCCCAGCGGTAAACCGGGTGATAAAGGCAGTAAAGCGATTAATACCTATTGCCAGCGTAAAGAACCGACGGGTGATTTGCTGGTACTAATCCTACCAAAGCTGGATAAAAGGCAATTACAGAGTAAATGGGTTAAAGCCATTGATGCTTTGGGCTGGGTGGTGCAATGCCCGGAAGTTGGACTAGATGCTTTTCCGGCATGGTTAAAACAGCGCTTTGCTTCGAGAGGCTTGAGGCTTCAATCGGGCGCAATTGAGTTACTAGTGACCTGCCTGGAAGGGAATTTACTAGCTGCGGGG
>DNHK01000204.1:3664-4066 GCA_003485905.1 Gammaproteobacteria bacterium
AAGTAAGGATGGTGGCGTAACTATTGAAATGATCCGAAGTAGTCTTTCGGATCAGGCTCGTTACACGGTGTTTGAGTTAGTTGATATGTCCTGTTCTGGTGAGTTGGTTCGATCATTGCGAATATTAAAAGGCCTACAGCGAGAAGGGGTAGAGCCGACGATTGTTGTATGGAGCATTGCACGAGAAATCCGTACTATGGCCAGTGTTGCGGGTCAAATAGCCTCCGGTACGGCTCCATCAAACGCATATAGGGAGAACGGGGTATGGAGCAGTCGAGAGGCGATTGTTTCCTCCGCAATAAAGCGCATTGGTGCCGATGGCTGCTATAATCTATTGCGGCGAGTAGGTGAATTAGACCAATTGGTTAAAGGTCAGCGTCAAGGTGATGTTTGGTTAGAATT
>DNHK01000406.1 GCA_003485905.1 Gammaproteobacteria bacterium
CGGTGTTATTCGAATCAATACGGTTTTTTAACCAGATACCGATTTTTGACTTTTTGTTCGGTACGGAGTGGAGTCCTCAGATAGCTATTCGCGCCGATCAAGTTGGCGCGTCAGGTGCTTTTGGCGTGATTCCTCTGTTGGTGGGCACGCTACTCATTTCGGCTATAGCGATGCTTGTTGCTGTGCCAACTGGATTAATGTCTGCGATTTACCTTGCTGAATATGCTAGCAAAAAAACCCGAGATGTCGTTAAGCCGTTACTAGAGATACTCGCCGGTATTCCGACAATTGTTTACGGGTTTTTTGCGGCTATTACAGTTGCGCCTGCGATACGAAGTGCTGGTGAAAGTATCGGTCTGCAAGTTGCCTCTGAAAGCGCTCTCGCAGCTGGGTTGGTGATGGGCGTGATGATAATACCGTTTGTTTCATCGTTATCTGATGATGTGATAACCGCGGTGCCTCAAAGCATGCGAGATGGCTCTTATGGTTTGGGAGCCACGCAATCAGAAACTATCCGCAGAGTGATATTTCCGGCTGCTTTGCCAGGGATTGTCGGCGGGGTATTGCTGGCAATTTCGCGAGCAATCGGAGAAACAATGATTGTTGTTATGGCTGCTGGTTCAGTGGCTAATTTAACTATCAACCCATTGGAAGCGGTGACGACAGTTACCGTTCAAATAGTGACGTTGCTTGTTGGAGATCAAGAATTTGATAATGCCAAGACGTTAGCCGCTTTTGCATTAGGTTTGATCTTATTCTTGATTACGCTGGGGCTTAATTTTTTGGCTTTGCATGTAGTTAAAAAGTATCGCGAGCAATATGACTAGCCTAGCAACCATTAAATGTCGTAGTAGCCACGTCGTCGAATTAGGATCCCGATAAATGAGCAATTTAGTCCGCGAAACTGTTCGCAGTAATCTTAAAAAGCGTTACCAAGCAGAGAAACGATTCCGTTTGTATGGTGTGGCATCGGTTAGTTTTGGCTTACTTTGTCTAGTGTTTCTTTTTGGCGATATTGTTTATAAGGGTGCTGGCGCATTTCGCCAGACTGTTGTGGAAGCCGAATTGTATTTTGACCCTGAGGTATTGGATCTGGATGTTCCTTTCGAAACCGGCCAGCTTCGTTCTGCGAATTACGACGGGGTCATTCGATTGATGCTGAGGGAACAGTTCCCCGAGGTAACGACGCGTTCCGATAGGCGCGCCCTATATAGCTTGATAAGCGTTGATGCGACCTATGATCTTCAAGCTATGGCGATGGCTAACCCAGACTTGATTGGACAATCTCGAAAGATTTGGCTGCTGGCCGACGATGACGTCGATATGTATTATAAATATGGTCGCGAAGGAGAGCAGGTTGGAAGACTTGGAGAGTCTGCGAGAGGTTGGGTCGAGCAATTAATTGAACATGGGGCGGTAAAAACACGATTTAACACAGGGTTTTTCACTAATGGAGATTCTCGCAATCCTGAAAGTGCCGGGGTAAAGGGCGCAGTTTTAGGCTCGTTATTCACCTTATTAGTAACATTTTTAATATCGTTTCCTGTTGGTGTCGCTGCCGCTATATATATGGAAGAGTTTGCACCGAAGAATAAAATTACGGATTTCATTGAGGTAAATATAAATAATTTAGCAGCAGTGCCTTCTATTATTTTTGGTCTATTGGGTCTGGCCGTTTTTATAAACTTTTTTGGCGTGCCGAGATCTGTGCCGCTTGTTGGGGGCTTAGTATTATCATTGATGACATTGCCAACGGTTATTATTTCAAGCCGGGCATCAATTACTGCTGTGCCCCCGTCAATTCGTGAGGCTGCACTTGGCATTGGGGCATCTAAAGTTCAGGTAGTATTGCATCATGTACTCCCACTGGCCCTGCCTGGGATGTTAACTGGTGCAATTATTGGAATGGCACGAGCCTTGGGTGAAACAGCCCCTCTACTAATGATTGGAATGATCGCATTCATCATCGATCCACCATCCAGCGTATTGGACCCATCTACGGCTTTGCCGGTACAGATATATCTCTGGGCGGATAGCCCAGAACGAGCTTTTACAGAGCGAACGTCAGCGGCAATTATGGTTTTGTTGGCATTTCTTATTGTGATGAATAGTTTGGCTGTATGGTTGCGCCGTCGGCTTGAAACGCGTTGGTAGAAATTTTCACGGTACAGATGGGTTAGAATCAAGGTAATCAAATGGCTGGTATGAATAAGATGGCTGGTGAAAATCAAGCGCAAGAAAGTGTCAATTCGTTGACTGCGGTTAGTATGCTGGGGCATGAATCGATTGAGACTATAGACGAAAATTATGAGACGGTTGGTTCTCCACTTCTTGATGATCCTTTGGTGAAGTGCAGAAACGTAAATGTTCACTATGGTGAAAAGCAGGCAATATTTAACGTCAATATTGATATAGCTAAAAACGAAGTAATAGCGATGATTGGCCCCTCTGGTTGTGGCAAATCGACTTTTCTAAGATGTATTAATCGAATGAACGATACGATCGATATTTGTCGTGTTAGTGGCGATATAGAATTGGAAGGTCAAGATATCTATAACCGGTCGGTCGATGCGGTGGAGTTGCGAGCGCGTGTAGGTATTGTTTTTCAAAAGCCAAACCCGTTTCCAAAGTCAATCTACGAGAATGTAGCGTACGGGCCTAGAATACATGGGCTAGTTAATCGTAAATCGGATTTAGATGATATTGTCGAGAATAGTCTAAAGCGGGCGGGACTTTGGGACGAAGTGAAGGACGATCTTGACGGTTCCGGAACGGGCTTATCCGGTGGTCAGCAGCAACGTTTATGTATTGCCCGCACAATAGCCGTGAGCCCAGATATTATCTTAATGGATGAACCGTGTTCGGCTCTTGATCCGATAGCTACGGCCAGAATTGAGCAGTTAATCGCTGAACTAAGTAAGAATTACACAATAGCGATTGTTACACACAGTATGCAACAGGCTGCGCGGGTCTCTTCCAGAACCGCTTATTTTCATTTAGGTAAATTGATAGAGGTTGGTGAAACCGAAGTAGTTTTTACCCGCCCGCTACATTCACTCACAGAAGCTTACATCACCGGAAGGTTTGGTTAGTAAACCACGTTGCT
>DNHK01000435.1 GCA_003485905.1 Gammaproteobacteria bacterium
CCACAAGGATTAGCATGCTTGACGATGACACAAGCCGGAGTCCCATCAAATTGTTTTATACATTCCAGGGCTGCATCTGTATCTGCAATGTTATTGTAAGAAAGCTCTTTCCCTTGCAACTGGGTAGCGCTCGCTATCGTTCCAGCCACAGGGTTATTTTGTACGTAAAATGCAGCCTGTTGGTGCGGGTTTTCACCGTACCGCATTGTTTGTTTATGCCTTAATTGCGTGTTAAACGTACGCCCGAAAGGCTGTTTTTCGTTTTCAACATTTAGTGCCCCAAGATGATTCGCAATAGCTCCGTCGTAGTTGGCTGTGTGTTCGTAAGCTTTAACAGCCAAATTAAATCGCAACTGATAGTCGACCGCATCGGTCTCAATCGAGCTTATTACCGAAGAGTAGTCATCGGCATCAACAACAATTAGAACGTCTTTATGGTTCTTTGCCGCAGCACGAACCATTGTCGGTCCACCTATATCAATATTTTCTATCGCGTCAGCCAAGCTGCATTTTGGATCGGCAACAGTAGCCTCAAAGGGATAAAGATTTACGACCACTAAATCGATAGCCGAGATCCCATGCTCCAGCATTACCGCATCATCTTCACCCCTACGACCCAAAATTCCACCGTGAATTAGTGGATTCAATGTCTTAACTCTTCCATCCATCATTTCAGGAAATCCGGTATGTTGACTAACTTCAGTAACCGGGATTCCTTCGCTACTCAACAGCTTTGCCGTACCACCAGTAGAAAGTATCTCTACATTCAGTTCAGCCAATTTGCTGGCAAACTCTACTATTCCTGCTTTATCAGAAACGCTAATCAATGCGCGCTTTATCGAGAATTCAGACATGATTTTCAACTTCAGTATATTTAAATGCTAGATCCATTAGATTAATGATCAATGAATAAGCGGGGGTTCAAGAACTAACGAGGGGTTAACTTAATTCGTATTGCTTTAACTTTTTACGCAAAGTGTTTCGGTTTATACCTAGCATCGCAGAAGCTACTGTTTGGTTACCGCCGGCCTTTTTCATGACTACCTGCAATAAAGGTTTCTCCATTTCAGCAAGCACCATTGCGTACAAGCCCGTCGGGGCCTGTCCATCCAGGTCATTAAAGTAACGCTTTACCGATCTTCTGACAGTATCTGAAACAGTGGTTTTTGCCATTCAATTATGCAGCTCTAGCCGCCAGATTCAATGAAGGATGTATTGGCGATTGTGCTTGCAACACTGCCTTGCTAAGGGCAATAAGTTGCTGATCAGCATCAGCTATTCGATTGACCGACGCTCGTATTGTCGCCGGTACACCCAATCGCATCATATAATTTCCAGCATGCTTGCGAGCCAGAATAACACCGCGCTCAAGCCCGTAGAATCGATGCATCCCTCGAAGGTGTAAAACCATAGTGTCAATTTTCTCTTCAATACTTGGCCCAGCCCGAGATTGCAAAAACCCAAGCCGAACTCCGATCTCGCGAAACACCCAAGGTTGACCTATAGCCGCCCGACCTACCATTACGCCGGCAGCACCGGTCTTTTGTATTACATCTATAGCGACGTCTGGCGAGTCAATGTCACCATTAGCAATAACGGGTATTTTTACTGCGTTAATAACATCAGCAACGGTAATGTATTCAACCGGCCCCTTAAAACGACACGCGCGGGTTCTGCCATGTACGGTTAGCATTTGAACACCACTTTGTTCCGCAATGCGTGCAATTTGCACCGCGTTTTTGCGCTGCAAATCTAAACCTGTACGTATCTTCAGGGTCACTGGCACTTTTACTGATTCGACCACTGCGGTTAATATCTTCGCCACTAACCGCTCATCACCCATTAATGCGGAACCAGCCATCTGCTTACAAACTTTTTTAGACGGACAGCCCATATTTATATCAATGATGTCGGCACCATGATCCACATTGATAATTGCTGCTTCCGCGAGCAGGCTAGGGTCTGTGCCAACGATCTGCACGGAAATGGGGCCTGGCTCATCAGTATGGCTCATACGTAAACGGGACATTTTTGTGTCCCTTAACTCAGGTCGGGACGTAACCATTTCTGTAACGGCTAAACCTGCGTCCCAATTTCTACAAATTCGACGATACGGTAAATCACTCACACCGGCCATTGGTGCAGCAATCACTGGATTTGCTATTTTAATATCACCGATACTAAGCATAATATTCTAATTTCGAGGGCACATTACATTGGTAAATAGTTACTAATACTACAGTGTTGATAAATACATAATTCAACCGATATTCACGCTCAACCCAACTCTATTTACTTGATCTCTCGTGCATTAATCTGTCGTCGGGCGGCCGATGATACGCCTCAGAATCAAGTCGGTAAAGCTTGCCGCTACTGGCGTTGATCTACCAGAGCCACTTCAAATCCAACCGAATCATCAGGTGGATCGGCTATCTCTAATGTAAATTCTGTAATTACATTTGGAGCGAGCTCGTTTCTTGAGGAATCTCCCAAGTATTCATCCGCGGAAAACACTCTTCTAGCCGCAGGCATTCCATCACGATCAGTAAGGGTGAGTTGAACGGAAGGATGCGGCTGCCCGAGAATCGTACGACTAACCATATGTATATCAACGACCAATACCCCTGCCTCAGTATCGTGTGCTGAAACTGATGTGTGAACTAAGTCAATTTTATCAACTTGAACTAGCTCACCAGCCTGGCAACCCGATATCCCACACCACAGATTGACGATTGGTCGCCCAAATACCGTTTGTGATAATTCTACTTTATTAAGGTTTACCAACTGCGCTACGGCCAATACAGAAAAAACTACTATTGCTGCCATCCATGCTCGGGGGTTCTGTAATTCTGTCTTCTCAGACATTACCCTATCGTATGCACCTGAGCTGCTGCTAATACTACCAAACCCACGACCTGAAAACTTTGCACCCCTATCAGATTCCACTTCATCTTTGTCAGCAGGTACATCATCCGTATCCATAGTGCCACGCGCAACCTGCACTTCCGGCCAAGCGGCAACGGTGGTTTCGATGCTCGAGCTCATCTGCAATTCCTCATCAATCGCAAATTCTTTCCCCCGCTCATCAAAAGCTCCCTCCGATGATAGCTCTTGAATATCTGACGATACCTCCACTTGTTCAGATTTAAAATTTGATTCCATGCTGTCGACATGGGT
>DNHK01000131.1 GCA_003485905.1 Gammaproteobacteria bacterium
TCAATGGTAGCTTTAGGAAGCTTTTTTATGGCCTCCCGCATTTTACGCTCGCTGTAATCAAACCACTCAGATACAAACTGCTTTATAACAGTTGGACTGTATTTTTGGAGAATACTTTGTATCCCCTTCTCTCCAGTTCGGGCTGAACCTAACATCGCTAAAAAATCACCATGCCAAGTCTCCGGCACCCGAATACGCCGTTGACACATTCTTACGATGTCATCGTTCAATTGTCCTTTACTCTCAATTTTGACTGCTGGAAAAATTAACGCACCTTCCTCATAAATATCCCGGGCCATCACGTGATAAGTCGATGGGATGGAATTGCCGATATCAGCTTGATGGGCTTTTGCGCAAACATTGAAAAAATGTTCTTCTTCCCAAAAGACCGGCACAATAATCGTATGATCTGCTGGATGTGAACATCCGCTGTATGGATCATTATGAAGAAAAGCATCGCCCTCATTAATATCTTTGTGGTACCTGCACATAGTCTTGGTTTGCAAATCCAACCCATAAGTATGAACCGGAAGGCCTTCCGCAGTCGCAAATAATTTATTATCAGCAGTAGTAATACCGCAGGAAAAATCTCTCCCGCTATTAATGACCGCAGAGCGACCGGTTCTAAGCAGAGTATTAGTCATCTCACGCACAACCCCGTCGAACCGGTTAGATAGAACCGCTAATAGCATCGGAGACAATTTTTCTAAACTTTTTTTAACTGCCATTCGCCAGCGCACCTCCTCTTTTATAAATCTCTAATCGTCGTACTAAATGGCTACGAAGATGAAAACTGGACAACATAATTAGCCGACTCGCTCAGTGTCAAGGATGCTTTGGGCGGTAGTACTATAGTAGTGGTTGGCTCTTCAATAATTGCAGGGCCTCTAATATTGGTGCCAACAGAAAAATTTTCTCCTCGCAACACTTGCGTATTTAATGTCTCGTTCGGATCAAAATAAGCAGGCCTCTGAAAATTCTCGGACTTCACATCCGTTTTTCTAATCCTCGTTTCTGTCTTTGGGATCTCAACTGTCACAGTACCAATCCAATTAGTGAACTCTACCGAGCTGCTTCGATCCGTGATATTAAATACTCGTTGATGATTAGCGTGAAATAGCTCTACTAACTCATCAACCGATTCTGATGACTGAAATCTTTGAAACGGCAGCTTGATAGGAATATCCCAAACTTGAGCTGCATATTTAGCATCAACTCTATAGCTTATCGACGCACTTGAAAAACCTTTTGAGGACAATCTATCAGAAAAATCTGTTAGCTCTAAATCCAGTGTGTCGAGAGCTTGGTTAACTCTAGCATGACTAAATTTACTTGATCTCATTGGTAACATAGTCGCATGCTCGTATTGAATATCGGAATATTGCATACCACTTGCGGATAAGACACTAGCCGATCTAGGAATGATGACGGTTTTGCAGCCTAATTCTTTTGCAATAGTGATTATTCCTAAGCCGGCGGCACCACCACCTGCGACAATTACTGCCTCAGTGGGATCCACACCTTCCCTTACAGTCATATCTTTAATCGCGTTGATCATCGATTCATTTGACACTGTCAATATTGAAAACGCGGCCTCAGACACGGAAACCTTTAATTGATTTGCTAAACCACCAACTGCCTTCAATGCCGCGCCGCGGTCCAGTTTCATTTCACCTGCTAGAAAGTAGTTTGGGTCAATGTAGCCGAGTACAACTGCAGCATCAGTAACAGTTGGCAGATCGCCTCCCGTGCCATAGCATGCGGGACCTGGTCTAGCTCCGGCACTTTGAGGTCCAATCCGTAAGAGGCCGCCGTCATCAATCCAAGCTATCGATCCACCTCCCGAACCAACACTTCTGGCATCCACGGCCGGCAAACCTAACATGTGTCCCGTAAAGCGTTCGCCAATCCAAGTCTCTGTCGTTATTGATATGTCTCCATCAACAATCAGGCTTACATCAAAGGTCGTACCTCCAGTATCAACTACAACTATAGGTCCTTTGCACCTTTCCAATTCGGCACACGCTTTGCCTGCAACTGGCGCCATAGCAGGTCCAGAGCGAACGGTGTGGATCGGTCGCTTAGAGGCTGCTTCCACATCCATGCAACCACCATTAGAAGAGCTCACTAACAACTGGCCTTCAAACCCTTTTTTTCGGAAATCGTCTTGTAGATCCAAAAGATGTTTTTGCATTGCAGGTTTCACTGAGGCATCTATAGCTGTTGATGAGGCACGACGATATTCTCTTAGGATGGGATTTAATTGATGACTCAGTGTAATTGCAAGATCAGGTAGCGCATCACCAAGCCACTCTCCTAGTTGCTTCTCATGTACATTGTTTACTGTGGACCAAATCAAACAGATGGCACAAGCTTCAAAAGAACCTTCTCGTAGCTTGTGAATAACATCGTTTACCTGACTTCGCTCTAAACTTTTGTATACAAGTCCGGTGGATGTTACCCGCTCATCAATCTCAAAGGTGTTTCGCCTAGAGATATAAGGGCGCGGAAACTCTCTCGAGAAATCATGAGGATCAAACTTTCCTCCTTCTCGCATTACTAGAATATCGGGAAACCCAGCTGTGGTGAGAAATGCGGTTTTCGCAGTTCTTTGAGTCACAATCGCATTAGTTGCGTGAGTAGTTCCGTAAATAACAAGCTGTGTTTTCCGGAGAAGGTTCGCAACTGAGGTGTCCAGCTTTTTAGCTACCGATGCTAAAGCTTTATGCACACCTAGGAATACTCGATCATGAGATGTAAGAGCTTTGCCGATAGTGAAATTCTTATTTTCATCTGCGACAACAACATCGGTGAATGTACCACCAGTATCAATACTGATAGTT
>DNHK01000318.1:0-443 GCA_003485905.1 Gammaproteobacteria bacterium
GGACTGGTAAGAAGCTACGGTGGCTGGGAGTCGATTCGACGACTTCGGCAAGAGCATATCTTTTGTATCGGTGACGAACGAATTCTCGGGAATTCCAGTTTTGTAGAGCAGGTGCTGCAAGAAGATGAACTCGCTGTTGAGTCCCGCTCGAGGCTGACACTGCAAGGATGGGACCTGGATAGATTGCTCGCCGTTGTTTGCGAACGCTGTGAGGTGGCGCAATCTGAACTGCGCCTGAGATCACGAGAGAATTCTGCGTCCAGGGCGAAGGCTATGATCTGCTACTTGGGAACGGAGAAGCTGGGAATACGATCAAAAGAAGTTGCTGAAAAACTAGCTATCAGCCGGCCGGCTGTATCCAAATGGATTGCGAAAGGCAGAAAAATTGGACAGGAGGATGATTGGATCGATATATTCGACTAAGTTACTAAGTTATTAGTGTC
>DNHK01000318.1:490-2769 GCA_003485905.1 Gammaproteobacteria bacterium
CTACTCCTCTAAGCGTTCAAAGCGAGAAGTAAAATGTCGCAGTGCGGCGGGTTCCTTGATAATTTTAAATCCGGTCATAGCCTGAGTGTCAGCCGCAAGCTCGGCGAATACCTCAATTAAGTAGTCGGCGTGGGACTGCGTGTAAACGCGGCGTGGGAAGGCCAGACGCACCAGATCCATGGGTGCGGCCTGTTCGCTGCCATCTGGCTGGCGACCAAACATGACTGTACCAATTTCACACGCTCGAACGCCGCCGATTTCATAGAGCCCGCAAACTACCGCTTGTCCTGGATAGCTCAGTGACGGTATGTGCGGCAACCAGGCTCTGGCGTCAATAAACACGGCATGACCACCTGCGGGTTGCACGACAGGAATGTTGAGCTCTTGCAGTTTCTCCACGATATAAGCCGTGGTGCGCAGCCGGTAGGTGAGATAGTTCTCATCAACGATTTCCTTCAGACCCTGAGCAATAGCCTCCAGATCACGGCCTGCAAGTCCCCCATAGGTTGGGAAACCCTCTATTTGAATCAACCGGGTTCGGGCTTTTTCTGCAAGTTCTCCATCATTCAGTGCGAGCCATCCGCCAATGTTCGCAAAGGCATCTTTTTTTGCACTCATGGTCATGCCATCGGCGTAAGAAAACATTTTTCCTACAATATCAGGCACTGACCAATCCTCATATTCGGGCTCGCGGAGTTTGATAAAGAAAGCGTTCTCTGCAAACCGGCAGCCATCAATGAACAGAGGGATTTTAAACTCACCTGCAATTCGTGAAACTTCTGCAATGTTGGCCATACTCACAGGCTGCCCACCACCGGCATTGTTGGTAACGGTGAGCATGATGCAAGGTGTCGAACTGCTGTGGTTTGCAAGAAATTCCTGCAGACGCTCAGTGTCCATGTTGCCCTTGAATGGATGTAGGTTGGCCGGGTCCAGACCCTCAGCAATAACCAGGTCATGAGCCGTTGCGCCGCTTTCTTCTATGTTGCTTCGAGTGGTATCAAAATGCGTATTTGAGGGTATCTGCTGGCCTTTACCGCTGATGATCGAAAACAAAATATGCTCTGCCGCCCGGCCTTGATGTGTTGGGATGATGTGTTCAAACGGCAGCAAGTCTTTGACCGCCTTTTCAAAACGCCGGTAGGATGGCGAACCCGCATAGCTCTCATCTCCCTGCATTATCGCAGACCATTGTGCGGCGCTCATAGCAGAGGTGCCAGAATCGGTGAGCAGATCAATGATTACGTCATCTGAGTGCAATAAAAAAGTGTTGAAGCTAGCATCTGCCAGCAAGGCTTCTCTTTCGCCCCGGGTAGATAGGCGAATAGGTTCAACAACTTTAATGCGAAAGGGTTCTATGATGGTCTTCATACTAGGGCCTCGTCAAAGCCCCGATATAAAGCTTATATGCAGATAAGGGGCTGTTGCGCCGCGGTTGCCCTAAGGGGACCGCGCTCAGCGCCAAAATCAACTGTCGATGAATATGTTAACAAAAAGATCGGATGGGGACACTGTATTCTCATAGGTCTAATGTATTGATATTCCATGTTTGCCTGATTAAATGCGTACGCTTTTAACACAACAGTACGGCTCCACTGGCGCAGTTCTGTTGGTTGGATAGGCTCGCTGATAGGGGCGATTGTGATCCTCGGCAATGTAGATTTTTATAATTGGCAAGAAGACCCTCCGCCAGCTGCAGCTGTTATGTTACTCACCCCTTTTTACGGTTACCTGCTTAAAGCAATCTGTTTTCTAATTTAAGAGCACCGACCTAAATAACGGGGCACAGAAAGTACTCTGATGCCTTTGATTCCAAACTAATGAAAGACAATATTGAAGGCCAAACCGGTGCATAATAATTTGATCAAAGAGACCGCGCAAACTGAATTATAGACTTCTCTGAATGTTGACCTTTGAATGGCAATAGTCCCTGTTGGACGACGGTTCAGATTTTTTAATCGGAATTCATGGCAACATCGCGTGTAAAACTGAAAATAAATAAACTGAGCGTGTCTTATCTAAATCAATTAGATACGACTTCAGCCCCGCCTCCACTAAACAGAAACCCGGCCACCTTAACTAGTGGTCGGGTTTTTATTGATCCCTAGGGGACACTTATTAGTCTGCAAATAGGTCTCAAAGACAGAAAGATTGGACAAGAGATCAATTGGATCGATATATTTGCCTAGGTTACTAAGTTATTAGTGTCCCCTTCTTCCTTCTTGCCACCCAAAGAGATTAGACATGAAAACTCTCCCCCTTACTCTAAGCTGCCTGCT
>DNHK01000236.1 GCA_003485905.1 Gammaproteobacteria bacterium
GTTTTACTAGTTGAGCCAGGGCGCTTGCCATTTTTTGCATTGTACCAAGCCCCCTCCTGAGTATCGGCTACCGATTTAAGTCGGTAGTCCGATTCAAGTCCATCCGCATAAGACGCCATCAGAAAGGTCAGGTACAAAGTTTACCCTAGCCCTTGACTAGGCGGGCGGCTGCCACGGTGGTATAAGTGCTTGGGCATAACCCGTCACAACCACTTATTAATGGACTCACCAATGATTCAGGTAATACTCGCCACTTCGATTTTATATTTAATTCAATTAATGCTGCCCGGCGCGCTCAAAAAAAGAGCCGGTGAAAAAGTCGCTGAGCGCGCCACTAAAGCATTGCACAATTTGAGAGAATCACTGCCGGTCTTCTTTGTGTTTGCGGTGCTCTCCATTCAGTCGAATATCGCAGACAATCTGCAGATCGCAGTCGCATGGCTTGTCTTGCGGGTACTGTTCGTGGCGGCATACAGTTCAGGCATTAATACTAAGCCGGCGAACGAGTCTGGCTATGAAGCACAACCCATCAGAAGCCTAGTCTGGGTTTTGTCTATAGTTTGCCTGATTACGATGGGCGCCAACCTGGTTTAGTGAGCGCTCAACAGCTGCGACCCGTCAGGCCAAGTTGGCTATTTGAGTATGAAAGACAGTTGGCGAGAAATATTTTTGGTCGCTGGCTGAACTTTCCGCGTAACGGCTGTCTTATTTAATGTGCATCATTCTTCCCCAAGAACCGACACATGTATGACCCCTCGAACTAGCCCGGAGAAATCCGGGTTTTTTTTGGCCTACAGTCGCCAGGTAGGTACCAGTGCGCTTGCAAGCTCAGAGTTGAATGCAATTCAAGGGTATATTGAGTACACTCGTTGTGTAATCTATGGGATGACAGATACTGCTATATTCCTTCGCTATTAAAAGCAGACGAATATGTTCTGCTAATTTCGTGATGCCTCGTTGATGTCCCAATCATCGCTGTTGAGATTTATTGCACTAATCTGGCCCAACCTATCAGAATGCACTGACCTTTAATAAGTGACGTCGCCACTGCAGTCAAGATCGTTGCATTTTTCTGCACGCTAAAGAATTGCGAGTTCTTGTTAGTGAGTCGTCGAATCGTTAAGCGTACCAAGCCTGTTTGTAGGAGCTAAAAATGATCGTTAATAATAATTTCCGTGACTCCTTTGAAGAAAAATATGTTGGATTCTACCGCTGGTTGTTGCTTCTCGTAGGTTGTTTGTCAGTCATTGGTTTTATCGCGATGATTTTGTCCCTTCTATGGACCGCCTCTGATACATCCAGGGAGCAAGCCTATGATTATTTCGACTCGCCGCAATGGCTGGAGGTTCGGCGTGAAGTTTTACCCTTGGTCGTGAAGGCAAAGGAAGACGAAGTAGTTGAGGCCGTAGTTGAAAAAAGCAGCGTATCGGTGCACCCGCTAGTCTTGGAGATAAGAGATAATCTTCTGCTTCAGTTCGATGCAAATGAGCAAAAATTAATCGGACATGTTTTCTCAAAAAGGTTGTTAAATGAATGGTTGATGGAAGAGATCGCGATTTCTTCGAGCTGGCGTCCACGGCTGCTAGAGTCGCTGGTTTCCGCCTCAGCACAAATAGGCTCTGATGAGAGGATCAAAAGAATAGGCTCGGTAGAAGCCAGGGCCGACGTTGTTTTGGAATCCCTAAACACCTATATAGAACACTATCTGATCAATGTCAGACGCGCTGATCAATTAGTTGGTGAGCGTTTACAAAAGGAAGAGTCAGAAAAGACCGCGCTCGCGGCGCAAATAATAGTTGCGATTCCTATTGTGGTTATCACCTTCCTGTCCCTGATCGGGCTGATCCTTTTGATCAGAGTAGAGTTGCATTTGCGCCAGTTTGTTCGTGATTACAGGAAAACTAACCTTTGAAAACACCAATTCTCTACCTGACCTGTTGCCTGTTGGTGCTGGGCGTCGCGGAGTCTTTGGCGGCAAACGGCTGTGATATTGCCGGTCAGTCGAGCCCCGGCGACTGGCGGGCAGACGTGTCGTCGTCTGAAAAGGCTGAGTATCTTTTGGATATGGAGTTGGCTGCCAGCCTTATGCATGCTGAGGCTTGTATTGCTAGCGCTGCTCAGCCATCGCAGCAAGAAAAACCTCGCGGCGATGTAGCGGCGATCGATGCGTCAGATACCGAAGACAAAGCGTTTGATTCCACTGCTGAAGTCGCCAGCAGTGGCGGTGAGCCTTCATTGGCCGTTGAGGTTGGCGGCGTCATGATTCCAGTTGGCGAGGGCGCTTCTAAAGCCGGTTTAGTCCGGGGTTTAGTAAAACCCAATAATACCCGTCAGGATGACAGTAGTGAAGCTAGCGATTTGCCGGTGCCAAAGAATAGATTAGCGGCGATTCTTATAGAAGCGATTCGAATTGAAAGTGACCCTGACAGGCGAAATTCTTTAATAGAGCGATATAAGCAACTTTATGGCGAAAAATCTGAGTCAGATTGATTCGGCAGTGTGAGTGGCAAGTCATGAATGAGTATTTGTATGGAGCGTGATCGTTATGAGAACAAAGATCTACTATATTGTTATAACTTTAATCTTAAGTTTACCTTCTTCCTTTGCTGTTGCTGTGGAATTTGGGCCTGGCGCTAAAAAAACCGTTAGAGCGGAAAGCAAGGCGGAAGTTAAGTCATCACTTGCTGATACTTATAACGGGCCTAAGTTTGATCTAGTAGTACCTGTGCTGGATCCCGGGATACCCGATGATTCGACAAAGTGGGAAGGCCTTGGCATCTGGCCTGAACTGAGACGAGCAGAGGCAGTATTTTATGCTGAGCGGATAGCGGCTGTGCTTGCCGATACTGGTGTGTTTAACACTGTAATGGTAGTGCCAGATACTGCGGTGTCTGCAGATCTTTACCTTTTAGGTGAGATAGAGAAGTCGAACGGTGAAGATTTGGAAATCCAATTCAATTTCTATGACACGACCGGGAATAGGATCTTTAAGGACTATAATCTGAGTGGCAGAGTAACTGCCGGGAAACTTGCAAGTCTCAGAGCAAAGGAAAGTGACCCCTATTCAAGCGCCTACTTAGCGCTTGCACGTAAAATTGTGGATGAGTTGCGTAAAATTGATCTTAAAGATCAAAAAATAAAGATCAAAAATGACAAATATATAGCGAAAGGTAAATATAAAAAGGTTAAGCCTGAAGCGCTTGAAAATATTCGAATGGTTCGGAATGCGTTGTATGCGCAGGAAATGTCTCCTGACGAATTCGGAGACTTGTTGAAAGAGAAAAAGCGTATTTCAACGTTGACCTACATGCCTGATTTTGAGCAGGAAAATTGGCAGCGAATAGACTCGATACTGGTGGCAGACTCGCGATTTAACCAAGTCATGCATAACAATTACCAAACATTCGCTGACAATATGCACGAATCCTATCGACTCTGGCAGGCGGATGCCTATCCAATAGCGAAGGCGCAGCGAGATGCGCAGAGTGCCGCGAACGCGGCGCTAGTCGGCGCTATATTTAGCGCCGCCATTGCCGGTTCCCTCGCTAAAAATAGCAATAGCACAGCGGGCAAAGTAGGGGCCGCCACGGCTGCACTAGCAAGTCTTGGGGCGTTGAACAAAAGCTTTAAAGAGCGTGATGACTCCAGGCAGCAAGCGGCGCAGCTCAATGAGCTCGGCGGTTCCGTTTCTGGAATGTTGGCGCCGAAGGTGATCGCGATGGAAAACCGAGAGGTTGAATTAACGGGATCTGCTAGCGAACAGCAAGCGCAATGGAGCACGTTGCTAAAAGAACTCTATGCCGAAGGAATGCAGGATTTTAGTGACCTGGAAATAGTCGCGAGCACGGATTAAGTTTTTATGGTCAATTTATTAAAAAAAGTGGCCTTGTTAAGTGTGGTCCTGTTGTACGGCCAGAACGGGAGCTCAGAGGAAATGCTTTGGTGCTCTGGTGATAGGGCCACATCGCCCATCTGCGTGGAATTGAACGATGCGCTGTTACAGCGAAGTGATGCGGAAGTTCTCAGTAATAAAGCTGCGATGGTTACTGACCCGCCGTGGAAAGCCGAAGACTATGCTGATGCGCTCACGGTCTATGAGGAAGCTAAGGCTCAGTTTGAAAACGAATATTATGGTGATGCGGCGAGCAAATTTTCAAAATCTAGGGATTTATACAGCGCATTACTGTCTACGCTGAGCCTCAGCATCGCCATGAATAAAAAACTGGTGGATGAGGTGGGCGAGACGCGGAACTTTCAGGAAGCAATAAATGCAGCGAAAAAACTAACGGCGTGGGGTGCAGATTCTCTAACGTCGACAATTGTTGAGATGGAAGCGATGCGCCGGGATTCGGCCAGAATTACCAAAATCGCAGAACTGTTAGATGTAGGCGAGGTTCAAGATGCGGAACGCATTGTTGGTGAGCTTGAATCAAATATTTACGCTAAAGAAGTTCAAACTTATCGGGCGCGAGTGTCGGCGTTAAAACGCGATAGCCAATTTTCTCGGTTGGTCTCTGAAGGCTTAAAGGCGCTTGATAAGAACGATTTAGCGACTGTTAAAATTACGCTAGTAAAAGCTCGAAACTTAAATCCGGGTTCTACCACTGTCAATGAGGCGCTGCTGTCGATTAAGCAAAGGCAACGAGCGATTAGGATTATCGCTATGGAGGAAGTGCTGAGTGAGCATCTTCAGGCAGAGAATTATTTAGCGGCTCTCGATGTGCTAAGAGACCTTGAAGCCATGGATCCCTCTTCAAATCTTCGAGCCAAAATAGCTGAAATCTCAAGTTATATTGAGATCGAAAATCGAATCGATACCTATGCCGATCAACTAACTTCTCTATCGTCTGTAAGTTTGCGCAAGGCAATTCAAGAAGTCATCGCTGAGATTGAATCCGCGGATGTGACCCGGTTTGGAGATCGTGTAGAGTCTAAGTATCAACAGTTGAAAGCAAGATATACAGCGCTCGCAGTGAAAGTAGAGCTCGAGCTGATTTCTGATGGTATATCCCCAGTGTTGATAAAGCCTGGTGGTAGATTAGGTGAGTTCAAAAATTTGGTGTTGAGGGTTTATCCTGGAAACTATCGATTGTCTGTAAGATGTGTTGGCAGACAAGAGCTAGTGACTAAAATAGAAGTGCCCGCGGGTGCCGCAAGGCGGTTAGTTGATTTAACTTGTGGAATTTAACACGCAATGAGCGATGGACTGTTATCTGAAATAAAAGCCCAGAGGCGTAAAAATACGCGCCTGCTTTTCGTGACACTTTTGATCTCTCTACCGTTATTTTTAATTTTGGTCGGTAAACCCGTTGAGATTCAAGTTTATCCGGTAGAGGCCAGGGCGGAAGCCAACATTGAATTCATAACGGGTTTCGGCATCCCTTTGCAGACTCAATACCTCGTTTTTTCCGATGCTACGGAATTCATGATAAGCAGTCCCGGATTTACTGCCGAAAAAGCCCTTTACGAAAAGAGCGCAGAAACCTCAGTAATTGAAGTGAGTTTAAAGCCATTGCCAGGCCTTGTTATTGTCGAAGTTGATGGTTCAGCAAACTTTGAAATCCATGTCCCTTCTTTGGGTCTTCGATCCAAAACAAGGTCCTTCCAGTTTGAGGCGCCTGCTGGCGCACTGGCTATTGAAATAGACGGCCCCAATATACAGAAACTGGTGAAAAACATTGAGGTGCTAGGCCGCGGACTCGAGCAAATAGTAGCTGTTGAGCTTAAAGAAGTGCGAGGCTCGATAGCATTGACGGTAGTGCCCAGTCACGCGACTGTGAGCCTGGATAGTGTCCAAGTAAACGGAGAAGACGGGCGTTATCAATTCAAGGCTGCGGTTGGTGGTCATACAATTAACATTGCTGCCGATGGCTACGTTAGCAATGTGCTAGAGGTCTATGCTGATGAAAGCAGTGAGGTCCGCCTAGACACGATTACGCTGAAACCTAAAAGTGTTCAAGTAACATTAGCCTCACGGCCAGCTAAAGCAACGGTCTTGATTGATGGCAAGTACTTGGGTGAAACCCCACTGAGTTTGAGTTTAATGCCCCTCAGGGACTATCGGTACCAAGTGAGAAAGAGCGGGTTTGAACCCGTTTTAGGTAACCTGGAGGTTGAGTTAGGTAAAGACATTGCGCGGGAAATTGTCCTCGCTAAGGAACGTTATACTGTCAATGTCGAGGTGTTTCCGGCCTCAAAGGTCATCCTTAACGGCGTTGAGAAAGGTGTTTCATCGATCGATTTGATGGTGTCAGCCGGTGACATCATTTCGGCTGAAAAAGCCGGTTATGCAACAGAAGAATTTCTCATACCTGCTGTAAAGCTAGAAGATCGAAATATAAGATTTCGCCTGATCGAGGCAGATAGAAAATTGTTTGTGGAGTCGCCTGATATTGAGGAGGTAGAGGGCGTCACTCTGCTTAAGCTTGAAGGTAGGACATTCGGCGTTCCGGATAACTTGAGGCTTTTGATGCAGTCTTATGTCCCAGACCTATACGTTAG
>DNHK01000015.1 GCA_003485905.1 Gammaproteobacteria bacterium
TGGTTGCAAACCAGGCGCTCTCCCGGCTGAGCTATGGCCCCTAAAGAGAACCACCCTGCGACACGGAGCGCGTAATGTACGTGCAAGCTGATAGATGGTCAAGCTGAAATAACAGGTATTTTTAAGGGTCTAAAACAATCCAAATTTAACCATCTTATAGGAAATTAAATCGTCACATGACTGTCTAAGTAACGTATATCTTTGTCAAAATTGACAAATGCTTTACCAGCAATTAAAAAAATCTATCTTTTGTTAGAGCCCAGTCCATTTAAGTACCCGTTGGAAAAAGTTTACCTCCTGTATTAGCTCTATGCGCTGCTCCAGGTAGCGGTTACGCGCCTGGATTATACGCCTCCGATTTGGGTCATCCCAACGAGTAGTATCTGAGTGACGTAATCCATTGTGGGCATGAAGCGCATCTTCCCGATACAGACCCGAACCAGTTAAATTAGCGGCACTAACGTTTGCATTTGGCATCGCTGTACCCCGAATATTCGCATTCGACAGGTTAGCTTCTATCATCTCAACATCCGTTAACACGGCTTTTAGCAAAGAGACATTATTCATACGAGCACCGCTTAAATCTGAACCGGTTAATATTGCACCATTCATATTAGAACCGCTAAGGTGCACTCCTTCAAGCATCGTATCGTGCAAGTTCGCTGCACTTAGATCAACCGATTTCAACGACACATTTTTCATGTACGCACCGCCCATCTGAACTGAATGCAGCATCGCCCCACTCAAATTGGCATCTTCCAACTGCGCCCCCCTCAAGTCAGAGCCTGTTAAATCAACAGAAAATAACGTCACTTTAGTTAGGTCTGATTTAACGAATATACTGTAAGCCAACCTGCATCCACTAAGCTTAGCGTTTGATAGATTTGCGTCAGAGAAATCGCAATGCTCAAATTCAGCTCCGTTCGCACTAATTCCTGCCAAATTGGCACCGGCAAATTTAGCACCATTTGCTTGCGCACCGGCTAACTGTGCATCGCGCATATCAGCTGCGGTTAAGTCAGAATTAGTCAAATTACAACCGCTCATATTAGCCCCAGCCAATTTAGCCTGGTAAAGGTCGGCTCCAGCAAGATTAGCCCCTTGCAAATTAGCACAGGAAAGATCTGCTCGAGAAAGGTCAGCTCCGCTTAAATCAGCGCCCACCAATCGAGCTTCATTTAAATTCGCCCCGCCTAGCTCAGCCCCCTGCAAGCTAAACCCCGACAGGTTATAGCTTCGCAAATCATTCTTATTGGCTATGGATGTCATTAATTACTAAACTTCTCGCACGCATGCTCAGTGGTCTAATTACTCAATTTCAGATTAGACTTGAATGACCTATTTCTAATTTATAAAACACAGCGGCGTCTAGAAACGGCCAAGACAATAATCTGGTTTGAAAAGCAGTGGCATCAATAAGGTCGATTTAAATGAGCCAAATTGCCTTATGTTTTAATGTTGAAGCTTGCGCCAAACCGATTCTTTTCCGGTGGCTTGCTCCAGACGATCTACCCATTCTATATGATTTTGCAACTCAACTGAATTAGCCTTTACCACAGGCAACACACCTTTAGGCCGTACGATTGGTTTGGACTCCCCTGTTTCAGTATCAACCGAAGACGCCTCTTCACCTAAAACCAATGAAGTCTGGCCTCCACTCATACGCAAATACACATCTGCCAATATTTCGGCATCGAGAAGGCCACCGTGTAAATCACGATTCGAATTATCTACTTCATAGCGTTTACAAAGCGAATCCAAATCGTTTCGCTGCCCTGGATGCAATTGTCTTGCCTGCACCAGGGTATCGAACACCTCACAATAGTCGGTAAGTGTTTTATAACCGTCGATACAATCAACAAACTCATTATCGAGGAAACCAACATCAAACGGGGCATTATGAATAATTACTTCTGAACCTTTTAGAAATGTCAGTAAGTCCTTCGCAATATCAGAAAAAACAGGTTTGTCTTCCAAAAATTCGTTAGTAATTCCATGAACAGCAATCGCACCTGCATCAATCTCTCGCTTTGGATTTACGTAAAAATGAAGATTTTTACCCGTTAATTTACGATCAAGAAGCTCAATACATCCAACTTCTATCATCTTATGTCCCTGACGAGGGTCTAATCCGGTGGTTTCCGTATCTAGTACGATCTGCCTAATATTCATTTTTTACCCATACAGTCACCCTTCGCCTAATGCTTCACTAATCGCCAAATTAGCTAACTCATCAGCTTTCTCATTGCCTGGGTCACCGGCATGCCCTTTAACCCAATGCCAATCAATCTTATGTCGGGCGATTTGATTTTCAAGTTCTAACCATAGGTCTTTATTCTTAACCGGCTTCTTGGCAGCCGTTCGCCAACCATTCTTAATCCAAGCTTGCATCCATTCAGTAACTCCCTTGCGTAAGTATTCTGAATCGGTGTATAGATCAACCTGACATGAACGCTTAAGCGCAGCTAAAGCCTCAATCGCGGCTTTTATTTCCATGCGGTTATTAGTCGTTTCAGGTTCATAGCCGTAGAGTTCACTCTCACTGCCTTGATAGCTGAGATAAGCACCCCAACCCCCAGCCCCGGGATTACCTTTACACGCCCCATCAGTATAAATAACAACCTTACTCATAAATTAATCGGTATTAAAAAATTTACCCTTAGCCTTATATCATAAGGCCCTTTATTTACACTTAATTATCCGATGTTTTACGTGTCTGTCGGTTCGATGAAGTAGATGAGGATCCCAGCACAACATTTCCGTGCGCCAGCAGTGAGGTTAACCTTCCACCTACCAACTTTCTCCCTAACACAGTCTTTCGCGCCACTAACACATACCCACTACCGAGTAGTGGCCACCATCGATCACCAGCACTTTCAATCGCTTCACTAACGCCAGGCATTCTAGATGCGATAAAACCAGGAGCATAGGCGAACATGCTACTGGCGACGACTTCAAATTCCAGTAAACGCAACCAATCTGAGAGCCGAGGATGCCAGATAGTATTTGGATATCGCGAACCACGCAAAGCCCAGGTGCTAATACCCCAATAATTGGGACTAATAGTGTTAAATCCAGAGAATAAGACATAACCCTCCGGCTGCAAAACCCGTTTAATCTCGCGAAGCGCTTGATCAGGTCTGACGCACATCTCAAGCGAGTGAATCGCCAACACGGAAGACATAGAATCAGTTTCAAACGGCAATGATTCTAGCACCACAGAACATATTCTATGGTTCTCTACCTTTTTTATATTGTCCTTGTTCGATGAATAGCTTCGCTCGTGTGAACTAGCCACATAAAGATAGGGAAAGTCTCGATTCGTGGCTAGCGCCGCGGCCTTACCCGCAGACAAACCAGTACCCAAGCTAAGCACATGTGGCCCAGGCAAACATTTTAAATGCTCATCAATTGCGCAAGCTTCACGTTCCCAATAATATCGACCGGCAGATGTTAACAACCAACTATCGAAGTTTTGCTTTCCAGCTTCTATCTCTTTATCAGGCACTGAATTAGTGTCAACGGTAAAGCTCATTCTAATCGTCTCGACATCAAAATCGCATTACATCGATAGTTTTCACGCTTATAGTAATCCTTGCGTATTCCGTGAGGCTCAAATAAATACTTAGTGTACAACGCTATTGCAGCCAAATTATCGCTCGCGACCTCTAGATACACGCGTTTAACCTGATAAGGCTCTAGCGACATCAAAAATTGATTCAATAGCCGTGAAGCATACCCTTGATTTTGCCGCTCCACACAAGTCACCAGATTTAACACCTCAGCTTCGTCGAGCACTTGTTGATACACAAGGTAACCTAAGACCTGGTTATCTTCTAAACTTAATAACGCACGTGTAGAGCCTGAAAACTGCTTACTAAAAAACTCCTCTGACCAAGGGTTAGTGTGCGCCTTTTTTTCAATTTTCAGAATTTCGGGCAGATCTTTTAGATCGTAATTTCGAATTTCAATATTGTTACCAGCCACTACACATCCACACAATCAACAAGCTTCAAGTAATTATCACCCTTAGGTCTGTGATACTTGCCCCCCAGAACTTTCAGTCACGACAGATTTCGCTAACAATAAATCTTCCCAAACAAGCTTCTTCTGAGACGGCTCTCGCAGTATATCCGCTGGG
>DNHK01000102.1 GCA_003485905.1 Gammaproteobacteria bacterium
CTTTTAATGACATTTTAATCTCCTAAAAATATAGTGTACGTACTCTGCATGTGCAGACGCACACGGTATATATGTACACCAAATGTATATAAATAAATTTGATCTTACCGCAATCACATTTTATGAATGCAGTTACTAACCATAGTGTTTTAGCAACGGGTTATCAAATAGATTATTTAAAGCTTATTCATTTGTTAAAACTATTAATTAAAATACATACCCGTACAAGATCTGCTCCATATAACAATCGATAAATATGCGGCCAATACAGTGTTGCTCGTTTATACTTAAAGCTGAATGTCTACAGTTTAAATTTTACCTTACCGAGACAACCCATGATCAACCGAAAGTATCGAATTATCCTCGCGCTCAGTTTCTCTCAAATGCTTGTCGCTTGCCAAGGCGAAACAGCTCAAGAAGTTACCGAATCAATCCCGGCTCAATCACCTCAGGTAACCCAGCCGAGTGAAGCAACGCAAAAATTGCTCGAACGCAATAAAATGTTTGATGAGCGGATCAATGAAGTTTCAGAAAATGTATTCGTAGCTACAGGCTACACAGTGTCTGCGAACTCGATGATTGTTGGAACTGATGGGGTAATTATTGTCGATCCTGGTAATCAGTTTTCTACTAAATTAGCAGAGGCTTTTAGAAAGATTAGCGCTAAACCCGTTAAAGCAATCATCTACACACATGGACACGCAGATCATACTGGTGGAACTCCAGCGTTTTATACTCCTGACCAGGGTATTCAAATTTGGCAACGCGACAACTACAACTCAGAGGCAAGAGCAAATCAGGTCACTGGCATAACCCGAGGAGCACGAGCTTCAAACACCCAGGGATTCGACCTTAGGCCGGAACAAAAATTTGGTGTGGGTGTAGCAATACCTCCCGAAATTACTCCTGGCGGCATGATGGTAGACGGCCTGACCAATAAACCGGAAGTAACTGCACCAAGACAACGTGTACAGCCAATTCCACCAACGCACACCTTTTCAGGCGAGCGTGAATCGATCGAAATTGCCGGTGTAAAGATCGAGATGGTAAAAGCGCCAGGAGAAACCGATGATCAGCTATATGTTTGGCTTCCAGATAGCAAAGTATTATTCGCCGGAGATAATTTCTACCAATCCTGGCCGAATACTTATCCGCTGCGTGGTACTGCCCGACGCTCGGTACGCGATTGGGTCAGCAGCCTAAGTAAAATGGTCGATGAATCGCCAGAAATATTAGTTGGTGGTCACACCACGCCGATAACTGAAGGTGCAACGGAGGTGCTTACAAATTATCGTGACGCTTTAAAGTGGGTCTATGATCGTACTATTGAAGGGGCGACAAAGTATATGACACCAGATGAACTAGTAGCCTACGCTGCCCTACCCCCTCATCTCGCTGATCTTGATTATTTGCAGAACTATTACGGCAGTGTATGGGGCACGGTGCGTGATATATACGCGCAAGATTTAGGTTGGTTTGACGGCGCTGTATTAAATTTACACCGCGAATCTCCGCAAGCACAGGCTCAGCGACTTGTTGATTTAGTCGGTGGACTAGATAGCCTCAAGAATAAAGCCCGAGCAGCGTTAACTTCTGGAGACACTCTTGGTGCAGCGCAACTGACCAACGCGATACTGGCTTTGGAAGCAGATAATCAGGAGTTTAACCTTCTTATGGCGGATGCTTTAGCAATAATAGGAGAGGCCACATTTAATGCACCCGCCCGAAATTTCACACTTTCATCCTCGAACCGCTACCGTAACAAGGCTGATACGACTGCAGCGCCATAGAGCTAACGCGCCTTAGAACTGTAGATTCGTAGAGTTCTAATACCATAAGACCGGGTGCAGGGTTTGTACCCAGAGGTCGAATACTAGGAAGACTAGGGTTTTGGTTTATAAAGCTTCACTAGCGTTTCCCGTTACCTTTAACGAAACCACAAGCGATGCTGTTTAGGCCCGTTTACGTCGACGCAGCAATCGAACTATAGTGCCAATGCTATATGAAAGGAAAGCGGCCGCGATACCGGTAACTATCGCCTCAGTGGCGACTGAACCAAACATACCGGGGTGTATATAGAAATCAACAACAGCAGTTACTAAGCCAAGCACAAGAGATACTAACCAACGCTTATCAGTTTTAGCCAACAGCAATGCTGTACTCGCTATTAATCCGGCGACAATGCCTGTCTGTGAAGCAATGATCCAATGACTTATTCCTAAAACAAGCAAATTACCTTGCACCATCGTGAGCAAACAAGCTGCAGTTGCCTCTGAAATATTTTCTAAATAAGGAGTCAGTTTATTATCTTTACTCATGCGATCCGTCATCCTAAATTATCTATAAAACAAGACGTGGTTATGAAATTAATAATTTTGGTTCACTGGCAACATAAACCGCACAGCATAACGAGTACGCCCCAATACTTTAATTTCTTTGCAACTGACCAGGTAACTCCGCGAATCCTTACCGAATCTGCTCCTCTATTGACCAATAGAGGTCAAACATTGGATCAAACACCTTAATCTCGCCATTTTCAGTGAAAATTAGGTCGCTGAATGGAACGGGCGTATCGGATTTAACCAAAGTCAGGGAGTCTTCATTGAGAGGCAACCGATAGAATTCTGCGCCGTTAACCGAACAAAACCCCTCCAGTTTATCTAATGCATCTGCTGCCTCAAATATGTGCGCAAGAACTGACAGTGCAACCGGCACGTTAAATATCCCTGCGCAGCCACAAGAGGACTCTTTACTGTCTAGCGTATGCGGGGCCGAATCAGTCCCAAGGAAGAATTTTCTACTTCCCGATACAGCAGCCTGAACCAATGCGGCTCGATGCGACTCCCTCTTGGCTACCGGTAAGCAATAATAGTGTGGCTGTATACCCCCTACCAACATCGCATTTCGGTTGATTACCAAATGGTGTGGAGTAATAGTGGCGGCGACCTTATTTGAAGCTCCTCTTACAAAGTCAACACCATCTACGGTAGTGATATGCT
>DNHK01000315.1 GCA_003485905.1 Gammaproteobacteria bacterium
GAGGCTTTTGCTGCGCAGGTTTTATCAAATGTACAAGCGCTGGAATCCAAAGAATTCGCCAAAACACATTTAAACAGGAGTGCTGCGGTAGGCGATGTTGATATGGATCGGTTAAATATCAGTGGGAGCTCTATCTCTTTAGGGCATCCGTTTGCCGCTACTGGGACACGGCAATTGACTCAGCTATTACATGATTTGAAAAGAATGAATAAAACAACTGGGCTTATCAGCGCTTGCGCGGCTGGTGGTCTGGGTGCCGCAATGATCGTGGAGGTTGCGTAATGCCGACAAAAAAAGAATCTACGGGTAACCGTGTGGTTAAAGCAAGGGCCACTAATAAAGCTAAGTCAGCAAAGAAAACATCAGCTGCAGTGAAAAAAGCGGCTATTAAAAAGGCTCCGTCAAAAACTACAGCAGCAGAAAAAACCTCTAAAAAGAGGTCCATACCAGCAGGGCAGGTTGCAATTAAAAAAACAGTTGCTAAAAAAACCAATAGCGGTCCCTTACCAAAGCCTAAAATTCAGACTAAGGCTAAGCCTGCATCTACACCTAAGAAAAAAGCACCAGCCCATAACGTTTTTAGTACTGAATACCGGGACGATGTCTGCATAGTGTGGATTGATGATAAAAAGGCATCAACTAACACTATTCATACTGGGTTAACTGACGAGCTAATTGCGATTCTAACGGAGGTTGAACAGCGGACCGAGCTGAAGGGATTAGTGCTGATCTCGGCTAAAGAAGATTGCTTTGTTGCTGGTGCCGATATAAAGATGCTGGACGCAATAAAGTCTGAAGAAGATGCTGTCGCGACTTTAAAGGTCGCGCACGAAATTTTTAATCGTATAGAAGCTTTACCTATCACTACGGTGGCTGCGATTAAAGGTGCTTGCCTTGGCGGCGGGCTGGAACTGGCACTTGCGTTTGATAAGCGAATAGCCGCAGAACATAAAAGTACTAGCTTAGGCTTTCCCGAAGTTCAATTAGGGGTATTACCAGGTGGCGGGGGCACCCAACGTACACCAACGTTAGTCGGTTTGGAACGAGCCCTTGATTTACTGCTTACCGGAAAGCGATTGAATGCTATACGGGCGTGCAAGGCGGGTTTAATAGACGACTACACTGCGCCAGACAATTTGTTAGAAGCGGCAATAGAGCTTACAAGAAGACGCAAAAGATCTAATCCTAAAGGTCCGGCAACTTCAATTCGAAACAAGCTACTTGCTGGGAATAAGCTCGGTCGGGCATTTGTTTTTAAGCAGGCACGTAAAAAAGTGGCTGGTACTACAAAGGGACACTATCCAGCGCCGTATAAAATCATTGATGTTGTTGAAGTTGGGTTGGCGGAAGGTAGGGATGCTGGATATAAGGCGGAGATTAAAGCATTTTCAGAACTGGTAATGACCCCGGTCAGCAAGCAGTTAATGGGGATTTTCTTTGCCACTACAGCGCTAAAGAAAGATATGGGTTCAGCTGATCAATCAATTGAGCCAGCAAAGGTTACTAAGGTCGGGGTATTGGGCGCTGGCCTGATGGGAGCAGGTATCGCTACTGTAACCATAAATAAGGCGCAGATTAAAACCCGTTTAAAAGATATCAGTCCTGAAGGCTTGGAGGGCGGAATTCAATACATACAAAAAGTATTGAGCAGCATGTTGAAGCGGCGTCGTATTAATGCGTTAGAACGAACTCAAATGCTGTCAAGACTAAGTAGCACTATAGATTATTCAGGCTTATCCAATAGCAATGTAATTATAGAGGCAGTTTTTGAGAGTCTGGATTTGAAGCAACAAATGGTGGCTGATGTAGAAGCTTTAAATACACTCAAACCCACTTCAGCGAAGGACGAAATTATATTCGCAACAAATACCTCCGCAATTCCTATCGATGATATCGCCGCTAAGGCCAAAGCTCCTGAGAATATCATTGGGATGCATTATTTTTCTCCAGTAGAGAAAATGCCGCTGCTGGAGGTGGTTAAGGGTAGTAAAACAGCAGACTGGGTTACCGCGACCGCCGTCAAGCTTGGCCGGCAGCAAGGGAAAACGGTCATTGTGGTAAATGATGGCCCTGGCTTCTATACCACCAGAGTTCTCTCTCCTTACGCTAACGAGGCAATGCGTTTAGTAAGTGAAGGGGTGCCAATAGAAGAAGTAGATAAAGCCTTAACCGATTTTGGTTTTCCGGTTGGACCAATAGCATTGATGGATGAAGTAGGTTTGGATGTCGGTGCACATATCAGCGAAACTTTAAGTGAAGCCTTTGGTGAGCGGCATAAGCCCTTACCTGAATTAGCTCGTATTTTGACTGCCGGACGTAAGGGGCGAAAGAATAGTAAAGGGTTCTATCTATACGACAATAAAAAGAAAGCCAAAAAGAAACAGGTTGACGAGTCGATATATGGATTACTTGGTGTGATTCCGAATCCCGGCAAAGTTTCTCCAGCGCTTATAGTCAAGCGTTGCGTGTATGCCATGCTCAATGAGGCTGCATTCTGCCTCGAAGAAAACATACTCCGCTCCGCACGTGATGGTGATATTGGAGCAATTTTTGGGCTTGGCTTCCCACCATATACCGGTGGACCATTCCGGTATATGGATTCGATCGGGGTTAGTGCACTGGCAGACGAGTTGCAAGAATTTACAAAAATCTACGGCGTTCGATTCCAACCTTGTCCACGGTTAAAAACAAAACAAAATCAAAGCAAGCTGTGAGTAGTTTTTATTAAATACCGCAATTTTGTGCGCAACTTGATCCGCATAAATATCTTTCTTAATTGATCTTGACAGATGCCAAGTGACGGCACCTAACTGACACTATTTGTCTCTAAAACCACAAGGAAGCCAATAAAACAATATAATTATTTTAAGTTTATTATATAAGCTGTTGATTTTTAAAGAATTTTGTTTCTAGTAATAATTTGCATTAAGTTGGCACGCTAGTTGCAATGTAGATTATGAATGACATGTGTAGAGTGAAAGTTAATGGCGAATAAACAATCAAATGACGAGGTTAATAACTACCTACAACACCTGGAAGAAGTGTTGATGGTAAATAATCTCAAATCTAATACAGACGTAGTTGAAGATAAATCACAAGCAAATGGTTCGAGAGCAGAATCCATTCTTGCAAGTATCGAATCTTGTGAAAATTCAACTGTTACAGAAAGCTGGAACAAAATAGAGACCGCGTCACTAGTAGTTTTGCTGCGCGAGCTGCTTAAAACTCATTATGACTCGGATATAGAAATGAGCGTACGTAGTGTGTCATCAGCAATGTCTGATGTACTGCAAGCTCATCCAGAGGACTCAGTGGCGCGTTTTTGGAAAAAAGTCCAAACCGCTTCTTTGGTTTTGCTGGCGAAACAAGTAGAAGCCCCAGGCAGTAAGCTACGAGGAATAAGAAACCGTACTCGAAAGCCGGTTCAACTGGTTACGTCAAACGGTTCAAGCGCTATCTACGAGAAGAAACACTAATAAGAGTTGCCTAAGCAACCTCCACCAGTGTAGTGGTAAAAAGGGGAGTCAGGAAACTGACTCCCCATTTTTTTGGTGTTTAAATATTCCTTACTGGTGTAACGCTCTGTTAGTATTGCTTCTCATTTCACATTGAGTTTTATAGAGGAACAATATGGCAGCAAGCGTAGGAGATCGGGTCCCATCTGTGGATACCCTTAGAGTACTGAATGATGAAGGAGCTCCAACTCCTGTTAATTTAGAAGAAGTATTAGCAGGCAAAAAGGTAGTAATGTTTGCCGTTCCAGGCGCATTTACGCCTGGATGTACCCTTACTCATTTACCCGGCTATGTTGTCAGCTATGACGACATAATAGCTAAAGGTGTTGATCAAGTAATTTGTGTATCTGTAAATGATGCGTGGACTATGGGCGCGTGGGGTGACTCGCAGAATGCAGAAAATATCATGATGTTAGCCGATGGTAGTGGCGATCTCGCTGCAGCTTTGGGTTTGACAAAAGATTTAAATGCGGCGGGATTGGGTAATCGTTCATCGCGTTATGCAATGATTATTGACGATGGCGTCATTTCTCATATCGGCGTCGAGCCGGCTGGTGAGATTACGGTCAGTAGTGCAGAATCTATTTTAGCAGCGCTGTAGTGGTTACTTTATAGAACGCATTGTCAGAAGTTTTAGTTTAAAACGGCAGGGCCAACCACTTTAGGTTGTGCTCTGTCTTTTTGCATATAGGCGTATTTCATTAGCCGTTTTGCATAGTTCGCATCCAGTGTTGTCATAACTGGATAGGTCAAATACTTCACGTTGAATTTCACGCTCAATTAAAATAATTCAACAAACTGAAACATAAGTACACGCCAGCTAGGCGACCGTATCCATGAATAAAAATATTACTAATGCTGAGCAAGTTCGTTCTGCGCAAGACTTGGAGTTATATAAGCAACTCCTTGATGACAGTACCGTGCAAGAGTTCAACAAGGCTTTAACCCGCAAAGAGCAGGAAGGTCCGCTAGGCACTCGTAGACGATTACTTGCTACCTCAGTACGTTTAAGCCGTGGTATGGCACCTAGTTTGCATAAAATGGCTGACTATTGTGGGGAGCGGTTAGGTTTAGATATTCCCTTAGAGTTATACGTTTATTCCAGCCCACAATTTAATGCCGCTTGTGTTAAACCGGAGGATGGCAGGCTATTCATTATGTTTTCTTCAAGCATTATCGAGGGTTTTGAAGAACAGGAACTTCAGTTTGTTATGGGGCATGAGCTAGGTCATTACATATATAATCATCACGATATTCCAATTGGGCATATTCTTCGCGGCGGTTCTAAGCCTGTTTCACCGAGGTTAGCACTCGATTTATCCAGCTGGTCGCGTTATGCAGAAGTTTCTGCTGACCGAGCTGGTGCTTATTGCTCAGGAGCGCTGGAATCCGTCGCCCGTTCTTTGTTCAAATTGGCTTCAGGTATTACTGGCAATCAAGTTAAATTCAATTTGAAAGAATTCCTAAGTCAAATAGAAGGGATGAAGATCAATGATAGTCAACCAGGGCAGGGTGCACCTGCGGAAGACTGGTTCTCAACACATCCATTTAGCCCATTGCGAGTACGTGCGCTTCAACTATTTTACGAATCTGAGTTAATGGATGCTAAAGGATTTAAAACTGCTGACTTAGAGCTTGGAATCCAAGGTCTAATGAGCCTCATGGAACCAAGCTACCTAGAAGGAAGAACTGATACTGCCGAGGCTATGCGTAGGTTGCTATTCTCCTCTGCAATAGCAGTAATGGATGCTGATGGACAAATCAGCGATGAAGAAAAAATAATTTTTGAAAAATTCTTTGGTAGCAATTCTTTGGATGAGAAACTGGACCTTGAAAAGACCAAGAAAATTCTCGACGATCGAATACAGCGTGCAAACGAACAGGCATCACTCGCTCAAAGAATGCAGGTTATTAGAGACTTATGTCACATTGCCCGTGCTGACAATCATATTCACGAAAATGAGTGTGTGTTACTTCGCAGTATTGCCAAAAAATTGGGAATAGGAGAATTCTTTGTGAATCGGACTTTGGAAGAGTTGGTCGAATTGGATTAGTTAGTTTGAGAGACTTGAGAGATTTGGATACCCAACCAAGCCATCGGAATATAGGCCGCTAATAGATCCAGCACCACAAACCAAGTTGGTGCAGGAATCATAAAAGTATTAGCAATTCCACCCAACAGAAATACTCCGCCAACTAAATAGGCCATCGCTTTCCGATACTTGAACGCGAACTTGTATGCCAAAACTGCGCCAACCAATGTCCCCACGGCATGCGTAAGAAAAGGAAATACAAAATGTTTGATTTCAAATAGGTGAATAGAGGCTGCAATACTCGCTATATCAGTAACATCTACACCATTTGGGGAGGCAATGAGCATGGGGCCAGCGATGACCAATCCCATATTTACCATTCCGCCCACTATAAGTGCGGCAAAGAACACCCCAATGTTGATTAATATAGCTTTCATGCTGCCGAATAGAGTTATTAATTAGATATTAAAGAGAATATAGTTGAGCAAGGTAGATACCGCACGAATAATATATCGCTATATCTATCTTGCGTACTCAAATAGTTAGTAAAAATATTAACGCAGATTGGCTGCAAAATCGATTTTAAGACTATTAGTCAATAATTAGGAACACGGTGAATAATATGCATAAACCATCATCATTTAAAAAAGCACTATCAATTCTTCATGTGTTTATAACTACGGCGCTTATAGTTTACGCAAGTCTGAGTGGGATAGTGTCTGCACAAAGTGATGATCCTATGGTATTTCTAACCTCTCACGGAGCAGCTGGCTCGTCTGGTAGAGCGGCAGGCTTTATGGCGCCGAGAATAGCGGAATACCTTAAACGTCCTGTCGAATTTAAATATAATCAGGGCTCAAGTGCGGCAATTGGAGCTTCGCCTGATGGCAATATTATGTTGATGTCTACGATTGGAATCATGGCACTACATCCGGTACTGATTCCTGGGTTCGAGATGAATCCGCTGACGGATTTACGGCCAGTAACCCGTGTCACCGCAACCCCGGATTTTCTGATAGCCCGCTCGGGAATGGGCATTGATACGATAGAATACCTAGTAGCGTATGCGGCCGAAGCTTCTGAGCCGCTAAGCTACTTTCATATTGCACCGGCGAGTATTCACAGAGTTGAATTTGCCGCAATTCTTAACGAATTTGATATCACAAATGTTGTGCTAGACGAATCCCATGGAAATGGCCCAGTTGGTGCGATAAAAGCAATAAAAGATGGTACTTTGGATCTGTTAGTTCTTACCTCGCCTTATTCCGTTCCAATGATAGAAGAAGGCTCTGCCGTACCGATACTTGTTATTCACCCTACTCGATTACCACTTTACCCGGAGGTGCCGACGCTATTGGAAAAGGGTGTTGTTACAATGCCTAACGGGTCTTGGGCAGGCCTTTTTGTGCCTGTAGGCACATCAGATGCTGATGTTGAGCAAGTTTATTCAGCCATAAAATATGCTTTGGAAGATCCTGCTATCGTAAAGCAGATAAATGATCTGGGTATGGAGGTTGACCTTAATGAGTCTCCTGCAGAATTTGTAAGATATCTGGAATCAGAAACCGCTCGGCTCAAAATTGCAGTGAATCAATATCAAGTCACTACGGACTAACGTGCCGATCATAAAGTGTAAGTGTAATTAGCTTAGTTACTACGCACACACGCTGAATGACCGATCAGTTCCAATCAGCGAGATGCGTAATACTCAGCGATTTTCGATAGTTGCCCGATTCGATTCCAATGTAATTGTAATGTGGGGGCGACCTCTTTGGTTAGCGTCGTGGGGATGTGATCAAGTCGGCCAGAATTCAATCCTCCTATCCAGGAAAAAACTTTAAGATCTGCCATGGATAAGGTGTTCCCAACAAAGTATTCGCCACCTTGCTCGGCCAAGCGATCTGCAGTCCATGTTAGATATTGTGTTATAGGGCCAGTTGTTAATTCTTCGCGCGCTTGTTGAAGCGCATCGCCTTCAAGTCCAAATGTCCCCACTAGTTTATTAGTAACATCTTCTAATGCATCCATTACTTCATCACAAAGCAATGCCTGCATTGGTTCTTCGGGATATAGGCCTGCCAGTTTACCTAGGTATCGGTTGATGGCGTTGCCTTGGGTAATCTGTTTACCATCAATACTGAGAGTAGGTACCTGACCGAGGGGAGTTGTTTTTCTAACCTCAGGAAATTTGTCGAAGGTAAATCGAAAATCTTCAAAGTCGATGTCACCAATATACATGGCTAATCGGGCAGGTTCGCCACGGCCACCATCGAAGTCAAAATAGGTCAGTTTAAGTTGAGGCATGTTTAGTTGTCCGTGGTCAATAACCGTGAAAATTGATCTATCTACAATATAGGCGATATTTAGATTATTAGGAATGAAATTCTATCTGTTACAGATAAATTCCAATCAATAAAGTATGCCCCGATAATCATCGAAAAATAAAGTAGCAGCAAAAACCTGGATCAATATTTATTCGGGCGTTACTTATCTTAATAACAACAGCGGGCGATTTGAGCTCAGCAACATTTTGACCGTTAAACTCCCCAATACCCACTCGCGCAAACGCGTATGACTAAATGCGCCCATGAGTGTGATATCGATATCATTTTCAACTTGGTAAGCGAGTAATTTTTCACCCGGATCACCGTCGAGCGTAGCTGCTTTAACCTGGTGGCCACTACTAATTAACTTTTCCATCGCCCTTGTTTGCAATACAGCAGCATCCGCTGCTGACTCACCAACTGTAACCAAATGGATCGGAAGAAGGGCAAACCTCTGGCTTTGTAGGAGTAACTGGAGGGCTTTACCGGACGCTTCACTACCATCATATGCCAGCATAATTTGTTTGGGTGTTTGGAAGTCGTTGTTGACCACCAATATTGGTCGATGCAACGCCCGAATACATGATTCCAGATGGCTTCCCAAATGCTGCTCTTCGCGTTCATGATCTTCTCCTCGCATCCCGAGCACTAATACTCGAATATTATCTTCTAGCTCGATCAAAGACTCTGTTAAACCGTCATGACGTTGTCTAAGAGTTGGTGACTCCACTCCTGCCAGCGCTGCACGCTCGCGAGCAGCATTTAGCATAAACTTGCCTTGTTCGAGTAGTAATCGACTCCTTTGTGCCTCTACCACAGTGAGCTCATCGAGTAGCGCTCCTTTGCTACCTAGACCAATGGCCCCTGAAAGGTCTTGCGCTGAGGCATCAACAGCAGTGGTGTGTTCAATGTTATGTAAAAGGGTTAATGGTACTTCCAGCCCCTTACTCAACCATGCTGCATAATCACAAACAGCTTCACTATATCGAGACCCATCGATGCATGCTACAACTTCATTTGTGTTATTCACTAATGCCCACCTAATACTTTGTCAATTTCTTCTGGTTTGTCGTAGACACTAAATAAATCAATAATAGTTTCACTAGCTTCGTTTAGTCCACGCACCTCTACTAGAGCACCTTCTCGTCTAAATTTGATAACCGCTTTATCCAAGGCGCTCACTGCCGTTATGTCCCAAAAGTGTGCACGGTTCAGATCAATTACAACGTTACTAACAGCTTCCTTAAAGTCGAATGCGGCCAACATCTTGTCTGCCGACGCAAAAAATACCTGTCCGACTACCTGGTAGTTACGCGTGTCATCGGATTCTTGGTAATCACTACTTACATACATAAAGTGTCCCACACGATTGGCAAAAAAGAGTGCTGCTAACAATACGCCTGCCAAGACACCATAGGCCAAGTTGTGCGTCCAAACTACGACTATTACGGTACTAATCATGACCAGGTTAGAAGTTATAGGGTATTTCTTAATGTCTCGAATAGAACCCCAATTGAATGTGCCAATGGATACCATGATCATTACTGACACCAACACGGCCATAGGAATCAACGAGACTTGAGCTTCAAAAAAAACTACCATCAACAGCAATGCAGTACCTGCAACTAGTGTTGACAAGCGACCCCGACCACCCGATTTTATATTGATAACTGATTGGCCAATCATTGCGCAACCGGCCATACCACCAAGAAAACCTACACCAATATTGGCGATACCTTGGGCTTTGCATTCACGACTTTTGTCGCTTGTAGTATCGGTCAGGTCATCCACAATAGTTGCGGTCATTAATGACTCCAATAGCCCAACAATTGAAAGTCCTACGGCATAGGGCAGTATTATCTGTAGGGTTTC
>DNHK01000047.1 GCA_003485905.1 Gammaproteobacteria bacterium
CTGCAACAATTGGGTCCATAACTGGGCTAATCCGTGTTCCTTGTTTGACGTCCCATAGCTGACGCATTATGTAACTAGCGGTGCGGCCTGCAATTGCTGGTATGTCTCCTAATCCTCGCATGCCTTCGCCGCGGCATAGACCGCATTGAATCGTTTTCCCGCCCCCGGTAGTTGCTAGTGCTGCACCTTTTGCAACACTACCGATTGGAACGTAAGCAATAAATCCCGCCCTAGGGTCTCTTAGGACGTGGGTTCTTTCGGGGTGTTCGGCAACTTCAATGATTCTTTGACCTAATTCCATTTCTGGTTCGTCTTCAAGTGGCAAGAGCAGTCCATTCATGGTTGCTTGAACTTGTGGAACCATATCGGTCTCGACAACCTTCACGTGTGGTTTGTATTCAATAGATGAAAAATATTCAGCAGCTATTTTGCGTTCTTCGTCGGTGAGTAGGGCGGCTATCCTTCCCATTTCGTTCGGATTTGCTTTACGTAAATCTGCACTGTAGCGTTCACGGTTCGCGAAAGCATCAAGTTGCTGTAGAAAATAGTTAACCGGTAATCCCGCTACGTGCCCGTTTTCCATTTTGCCTTGGCCACTAGCATAATGGCACAAGGAGCATGCACGAATTTCCCGCTCCTTGTCGCCGTAGGCGACGATATCAGGCGTTTCAGGGTGATCCTGGGGATACCAGTCGCCCGGTCCATAATCATTATCAGCTTCCGAAATCTCAAATGACTGTGGGCTTTCGTCCAGTGTATATTTGGGTCCACCTTTTTCAGGTGGAGGACCGTAGTATGCACATTCTAACGGGGTAGCATTTTCAGGGCAGGGCGGTGCAACTTCATCACCTAGCTTATAAGGGCCTATTTCACCATATGCCCAGTTTGGCCAATCCGGGCCATGCTGTATTGAATCAGCTGGTACTGTTTGGGCATTAGCCGAGAGAGTTAGGAACACGAGGCTTGTAACAATTAGAGATTTCAATTTTTGAACACCTTTTTCGAATGGTTATATGTTACGGGTGCGAGATACGTTTTTGGTTTACTGAATAAACCGATGATACATGAAATTCGTATGCTATAAGGCCATGGGTGGATGTAACATTTGGTTTCTACTTGCTTGCTTCTGAGTGGGTGTTTGTTGGTTCTGTGTTGCTATTCTTGCACTGGGTTTGAGATGTTGCATAATGCATTGTGATTCTGGATTTGATGCTTTTCGAGGCGGTATGAAAAATATAACTGTATTGGTTTGTTCGGTGTTCTTCGCGGCAGTTTATGCCAGTAGCGTCGTAGCGGAACCCCGTTTTTTACGTTCTACTTATGATCTAGAGGACCCCAGCGGCTATTGTTTGGATATTCCCGGGTTCGGCCCAAGGATGAGAAAAGACGCCCCAATTGGTACGCATACCTGTAAATATAGTATTCCTGGGTTTTACGTAGATGAATTGTTCGAGCTGACCAGCGTAAATTATTTAAGACTACCAGAATTCGATTTGTGCCTGGCGGCACAAACGATGGCAGTCGGATCGCATATCAACACTATCGCTTGTGAGCTGGATAATGTTCATGCATGGAGTATGGGTGCGGACGGAAACGTTACACCTGAAGGGAACTCTGAGTTGTGCCTCACTATGTCTCACGAAAAAGTATATGTAAATACATCGGTTGCTAATTTGACGCCTAACTCAGGCCGTGCGGTGTCGCTTCAAACTTGTGATAGTAATAATCACGAATATCAAAGTTGGAAGTTATCTGATCCCCATGAACTTAAGACCGAAACTGCAAATACGCTTCGAAGTGGGATGGGTATAGAAGCCGCAAAGATAATTAGAGAACTAGGAAACGAGATTCGCCCGCAAGAAACAGAAGAAATTTATGCGAATCAGCCTCGAATGTTCAGCGTAGGTGACGTTAATATAACGGACGAGATCGCATATGGCGAAGAGCAGGGGCAACAATTACAGGTCTATACTGGCATTAACCGACATAATCCGCAGCGCGGTGCTCCAGTGATTTTGCTGGTCCATGGTGGCGGATTTCGTTTCGGAGATTTGAATAGTTTTGCTAGTACAGCAACGCATTTTGCTGGTCTCGGTTACGTCGTGGTCAATATGACTTATCCTATGGCCCCCAATGCCAATTGGCCAAGTGGTGGTCTAAGTGTAGCAAGTGCGATTCGCTGGATTACGGAAAATGCGGCGGATATCAAAGGTGATCCAAATGGTATTTTTGTGTTGGGGCATTCCGCAGGCGGCACACATGTCGCTGATTACGTGTTTCGATCTGAAATTTATGAAGAAGGAAATTCAGAGATAGCTGGCGCAATTATTTCCTCTCCTGTGCTTGCTGTTACCGACTTTTTGTCCGGCGCCAGCTACTATGGCGACAATGCTAGTGAGTGGCCGAATCAACAAATTTTAGGGAATGTTGACAGGTCGTCTGTTCCGGTTCTCATACTGACGGCAGAATTGGATCCAGTTCCATTTCAGGTTTCGGCCGTTAAATTGCTAAACGAATTGGTCGTAGAAAACGGTGCAAAGGCTGCCCGCTTTAGCCAATTGGCAGGGCATAATCATATTTCCTACATCTCTTCAATCGGCACTTCAGATACTCAGTCCGCTGAGCAGATAATCGATTTTATCGCAGCGACTGGCCGGAACTAAGCCGATGACTGAGAAAAACCTGATGGTTCGACGACAATTTTTAAAAGCTTCTGCCATGCTCGGTGGAGGGTTTATAACTGCGGGGTCTTCAATTTCGAGTGCTAATGCTCAGGAATCGAATTTAGGGGGAGTTACAAAACCTTTCCGCATTGTTATGGGGGGGTATGGCCCATCAACATCCAGCTTTAGTCAGGGTTTAAAACGTATAGGTGACCGGCTAGAGGCACGCTTTAGCGATGATGTCGAAATTAAGTATGTGTACAACGTTATGGACCTTGGTTACGACGGCGCAGGTGGTTTGGCGACGCTGGTAGACCATGGTTGGTTATCCCTTGCTTATATGACTATGTTTGCCGGTATTCCGGCGTTAGAGCTGGCTGCATTGCCCTTTTTGTTTTCGGATAGTGCAAGCGCTAGAGCAGCGATGGATGGCGCTCTAGGGCGGTCTGCAATAGAAACGATTGAAAACGATACAAATTATCGCGTTTTAGGTTTTTTCGAAAACGGATTTCGTCACGTTTCGAATAACACCCGACCGGTGCAATCGCCGGATGATCTGGCTGGCCTCGCCATCAGGGTGCTTGCGGTGCAGGCCCGAACCTTTGAACTATTAGGTGCTAAGCCTACCAATACGCCATTACCGGGAGTATTTAAAGGGCTTGAATCCGGTCAGTTGGATGGGCAGGAGAATCCGTTCGAGAATGTCGTTACATATAGCTTGTACAAAACCCAGCGCTATTACACAGAGACCTTTCATTCGTACTTGTCCCGGCCTATTTTTGTAAACAGATTATCATTTGATGCCTGGCCTACTGAATTACAAACTGAGTTACGTGCGGCTGTGCAAGATGCAGTTAGTTTTCAGCGAGGCCTACATGATGAGGCTGAAGTTAGCGCAGCCGAGACCATACGGGAGTCTGGTGGCGAGATAATTCAACTCACGCCTGCACAGCGTGCTAAGTTTATTGATGCAGTAGCGCCCATCTATGTGGACGCACAATCGCTATACAGTCGTGAGTTGCTGAGTTCGGTTGGTTTGTAACTGATTTAAATAAATGCATCGTCAGTTCCAGACAACATTATCGCACAACGTGTTCGACTCGAGCTGGACCATCCTCAATACTGATAAGGCGGAATAGGCGTTCGTCCCACAAACTGCCAGTTAGCATGTTTAATACAAACTGAGGGTCTGGATTGACGCCGCTATTGGCCCTGATACCAGCCAGTTCATCACGGAAGGCTTTTTTATCTGGTTGTGATTGATGGGCCGCCTGGGCACCAGCATCCTCCCACATTTCAACTACCGTCATATGGTTTGGTCTATTCGACTGAGTTAATACGTCGTAACGAAGATTTCCATCATGATTGCGGCTTAGTTTCGCCATATCGGTTATTAAGTCGTTACCACAAGGTCCATTTGGGTCCGGTCGGCGATCACAGGGTGCAAATTGCTCCGGCGGAATGATGTCTGCGTGAGTAATCACATATATTGTGGATTCATTTCCATCGGGCATATATTGGGGACTTGGCGCTAGTAGCGCAACATGCGGTCTCTCATCATATGGGGCATATAGCATCGGCTGCAATTTTTCGCGAAAGGATACAGTATGAGTAGAAGCAGCATGAGCGGCACGTGAATTTCGGCCAGCCCAGGCCTCCATGATAACAAAGTGATTATTACGGTTTATACGCTGTAAAGCTTCGAATCGTAGACTTCCTGCCTCGGCTTTGCTCGCAGCTGCATGCTCTTTTATTAGTGCAGCGGCTGCGTCTGCTGAATC
>DNHK01000264.1 GCA_003485905.1 Gammaproteobacteria bacterium
TGAATTAAATTACACAGGCCTAAATCATTCCGATGATATGACCGTGGTGCGATTCCCAGCCGAAAAAGCTATTTACACTGCAGATTTTCTAACACCTAACCGCCTAGCATGGACTGTACTGGACGGTGGATTCTTACCTGACTGGGTCGAATCATTACAGCAGGTTGAACAATTGGAATTCGATATTATTGTGCCTGCGCACGAAGCACCTGGAACAAAGGCACATGTGTCAGAGCAAACACGCTATTTGGAAGAGTTATACGCGGCGGTTTCGGAAGGTATCGCAGCTGGCAAAACCGAGCAAGAATTGGTCGATTCGATTCTGATGGAAGAATATAGCCATGTTATGGAATACGAGCGATCTCGTGCTGGAAACGTCTCCGGGGCATACGAAATTCTTATGTCTACACCTGGTGAGCATTAATCAGTTAGCGCCAAACCAGATACTAGAAACTGCCAAGAATCCCATCCTCTACAAATTGCGTAAGCAAGCGATCGTCGTGGGATGGCACCACTAAAACGCCCTCTTCATCCATGACCTGTTTAATCCAGGTCATTTGGTGCGTTAGTGCCGCTGGATCCTCTTTTATTCTCGCGATAGTCGCTTCAGGACGCAGTGTCAATGTTGTTATGTTGTCTAGCGACCACCCGATATCACCTATAAATAGTAGTTCTTCGCCGCTCGCCAATTGGAGGTAAACCATTTGATGACCTTGTGTATGACCGGGCGATTTAATTAGGACCACGCCCGGCGCTATGGGCATAATATGCTCGTAATCGACAACGATATAATCACTCGCTTGTTGTTCAGTTAACTGAATCTGAGGCAGCTGAGGCGCAGATATAAGGGTATCTACCTGATGCTGGGTCATCACCGTTTTCGTGGCTAGCTGATCACGTAAATCGCTACGAATCACTCCAGCCACATGATCGCCATGTTCGTGGGTAATAATAATCATCTGCGCGCTCTGCAAGGCTTGCTGAACCCGGTCATTCGCATCCTGCCAATAAGGCTCATCTCTTCCAAAACCATAGTAGCGATGCACCTCTTCGTCCATGCCACTATCTATCATAATAGATCCATTTGGATAAACAACCTGAAAGGCTGTACGGGCAGACACAAACAACTCATCAGCTCCGCCATCAATGATCCCTGCATAAGTACGATGACTCTCAGCAACCTTGGCAAAATTTACTGCTGCCGCCAATTCCCCAGGAACCATGCTGGCTGCGCCACGAACTCTTTCCAATAAATCACTCGCATAGGGAACTGATTGTGTACTGGACGAGTTTTCAGTATTTATCGACTGTGCGCTAACGTTTGCGCAAGCAATCGATACTAGAAGCCCTAAAACCCCAGCGGCTACGATAGTATTTGCCTTCATGGTATTAAATTCCTAGTCAGTAAATCACAAGACCAGCAGGTCGAGCAGTTCCTGCGAATATTGGGTTTGCGCATCTTCGTACACCGGTCTAACCGCCTCGATAAATAGCTGGGTTTCTGCAGGCGTTAATTCTGCAATTTCACCACCTGCTTCACGAATAGCCGCCGCAGCATCGGTTTCTTCTTGATCTTTTAAGCTACGCTGAAAAGCTACTGCATCAGCAACGGCAGCCCGCATTTCCGTTTGTAATTCCTCTGGCCAAGAATCAAATGTCGGCCGATGAAAAAATATCGGCCGCGAAATATAAAAATGATTACTAGCTGTGTGGTGCTTATGAAAATTATGTACACCGTAGGTAACGGTATTTGCAAACGGGTTTTCTTGCATATCAATGGTGCCCGCCTTTACGCGCTCGATAACTTCAGAAAGATCCATAATTTCGGGCTTAGCCCCAAGTAATTGGAACGTGCGCTCATGCACTTTGCTGGGCAGTACTCGAATAGAGAGATCTTTCATATCAGCGGGTGTCCGCACAGGTCTAACTCGATTAGACATATGTCGGAGTCCATTCTCAAAGTATCCGAGAACCCGATAGTCCATATCCTGTTCGATGCTTTCGGTGAGCCTTTGACCCAACTCGCCATCCATCGCCGATCTTGCGGTTAGATTGTCAGAAAACAGAAATGGCAAATCTACTAACCCGAGGTTTGGTACGCGACCGGTCAAGTAACTGCTTGACTGGTAGCCCAACGTAAGTACGCCCTCTTCTACAAGCCAAAGTATATCCAGCCCTTTGTAACCCAAATCGATAATGTTGTAGACGTATTTTACTTCTACATTGCCAGGAAACTTCGCTTCGATCCGGTCGCCCATACGCTTTAAAGCAAGACTAAAACTCGTCGTCGGTGGTCCGTACCCCGCCATAATAATTCGAATTGGACCCTCTGGTGGATTTTGCTGCGCCTTTAATTCTGACACTCCCAAACCACCAAGAACCGAACTTGCACCAACTACCGCGGAACTGCGTAAAAAATCTCGTCTTGACATACTTTCCCTCCAATACACCACTACTAACTACGTAATAACTACTTCGATCTCACCGACACCTTCGATGCCCGTCTTAATCACGTCACCTTTATTCACTAGGCCTATTCCCGCTGGGGTACCGGTCATAATAATATCGCCAGCAGTCAGCTCATAATATTGTGAAAGAATAGAAATCCCCTCGGATACAGACCAACGCTGCAAAGAAAGGTCAGAATCCTGCTTGATTTCATCATTGACGCTTAGCCAAATGCGGCCGTCTACGGCGTGGCCATTGGTTTCTACTGGGTAAAGTGGACCACAAGGTGCTGAGTTATCAAAAGACTTACTAATTGCCCACGGACGAGATAATTCTTGCGCAACGTGTTGCAAATCTTCGCGCGTCATATCCAACCCAACGCCGTACGCATATATATGATCAAGAGCATCATCAGGGTCAATATCTTTACCGCCGCTCTTCAAAGCAACGATCATCTCGGCTTCATAGCGAAATTCTTTAGTCATTTGTGGGTATGGGTGCCCGTTACGCGCTTCCACTACAGCATCCCGAGGCTTAATAAAGAAAAATGGCGGAGTCACATCAGGATCATCTCCTGATTCAATAGCATGTGCGCGATAGTTTCGGCCTAAAGCGAATACGCGTCTTACTGGAAACCGGTCACTCGTACCGTCAATTTCCATCGATATAACTTCCGGCACATCAATAACATACCCGCTTTCTTGTGCGGCTACAGGTTCAGTGAACAACGCCGCTCCGGCAGCAGCGGCACTGCCTGCTAGAAACTGTCGACGGCTTTTGGTTTGATTGTCGGTCATACAAGAATCTCCATTAAATAAATTAGGTGTTAGATACGCTTAGCATTACACGTCTGTATTGTAGTTAATAACGCACGGCACGCAGAACTAAATAGCTAAGGCACAAGAAGAATAGCCATCTTTATAGCCTGAGTCTATCTCTTTACGGTGTAGCGCCAGCTATTTCTATGCGCGGCAAGACGGCTTTAAGAATCAGATAATAAACTTGGCTGGGTCGCCCATAGATATACAAATTTGTTACCAATTTTAATAGCTTCAAACAGAAAAACAGATATGATTAGCAACGGATATTAAGCAAACATTTCAGATTCTCTTTACTGAAATGGTATAAATAACCAGCTTACAACGACACGCTTGAGAGGAAAATATGTACAGAATATTAATCGGAATACTCAGTATTATGTGGGCCGCGAATACCCATGCTGACGTCACATTGGCAGACGGCACGGTACTAAGAGATTCACCTACTTGGGTTATCACATATATTGAGGTGGCTAATGATTCAGCAGACGCAGCCGCTGCACTAATAAAAGAGCATGCAGCTGCGAGCAAAGCCGAGGCAGGAAGTCTACGATTCGAAGCTTTACAGCGTATAAACCGTAATAATCACTTTGTTATCATGGAGGCCTGGGCTGGCCGAAATTCACGTGCCGCTCATGCTGCTTCTACTCATACTGTATCCTTTCGCGAAAAATTGCAGCCGATGCTATATGCCCCATATGATGAGAGACCGCATGTTGCGCTACTAGCGCCA
>DNHK01000177.1 GCA_003485905.1 Gammaproteobacteria bacterium
CCTCCTCTTGATAAGCACAATTTTGTTCGACAACAAACACCGACTCTCTTAGTGCAATCATCTCATGCACCTCGGCTCCGCCCAGCTTATTAAACGACAGCCACCGCCATACAATCTTTGTTCTATTCACCGAAATTTGTAATTGTAGAAAGCTAGCGTGATCACGAGCTTATCATTTGTATGCCGCCGTACCAGCTTTGTCTACTCGCAAAAACAAATACATCAAATAGTAGGCTTTCGACTGTCGCAATTACCACCGGAAACTTTATTCCAAAGAGTCACCCTCAAGTGTGCAAATAAATTCCATAATTTGCGTATCTGGAACCCAACCGAAGCTTCCTCCAAACGAAACCGGAGATAGAAATACCGCTGGGTCGGCAAACGTAGCCGTCCAATCCAATCTAGATTGATCAGCTCGTAGGGTATACCTTTCGGTAACCTTCATTCCTCTGGTCATCGGTGTACCCCCATCATCAAAATAAGGGTAATCAATGTTGGTAGTTTCAATAATCAAGCTACCATCCTCCCACCGACCTACTGAGTGACCATATTTAGTAGTTGGGCCGGTTTGTGCACTCCCCACCTTCATGTGAACAATTCGCTCAGCGCCCCACTCCTCATGCCGCACTACAATCTCATCACCCTGATCAATAAATTGAATAGGATAAGGATTATCCAACATGCTGGGCATACCCGGCGAAATGCACTGAATTGCAAGGTCATCCACTATCTCATCATAGTTCTCTGCCGCTTGTTTCGCACTCTCAGTCAAGGACAAATCAAGAGGATGTATCGCTGTTGCAGGGAAATCTATAGGTGTCCATACCCGAAATATATTTGGTGCATCAACTGGTGCAACCTCGTTACCACCGGAACTTAAAATCTTGTCAGAATTGGAACTATCAATAACTTTCATCTGCATCAACTTGGCAATTGGCGCAAATAGGTAGTAACGCTGCTCTTTGTGATCTACAGCTATCGCGATCATTTCTTTACGACCAAAACGAGATACCGGACCAGTTACCGTTATAGGGTCACCTATTTGAAATGAGTCTGCGGATATTCCATCCCTTCTGATCGCGTTTAGAGCGCCTGCTTCTCCATACCAGGTATCCAATTCGCCCGCTTCATTCTCAACCGTAAATTCTAACGTAGTATGAGGATTGCGCAAATTCACCGAAACCAAGGTCCCAGTTACCTCTTGAATATTACCCATATCGTAATGAACAGCAATAGAATGGTGAGCAGCTGCAGGAGTATTAAACAATACTAGTTCGGCCAAAATAGTAGCCGTTAATATATAGGTGTTACGTGTAAATCGATTCATATCATTCATCTGTAGTTGGCTGAACTAGACAGTAGGCATATTAACAGATCAAAAAGCTCTGCCATCTCAATTTGCTAAAGGGCTCTGCATACATAGTTAAAAATAATGCGCCACTGAACACAGCGGCGCACCTATTGATCATCAAGAGCCTTAGCACTCTTGGCTTCTAGCCTTGAGCAAAGCGCATCAATTGCCTTATTCAATAACGATACGCAACACCTTGTCATCTCCCAGGCGTGGATCATGCCTGCCATCACGATTCGTAGTACTTAAATACAAAGCACCATCTGGACCAACAGCTAGAGCCCTTAAGCGGCCAAATAAAGACTCGGGTAAAACCCCGTCTCGCCATACTTGAGAATTAAACCATCGCTCAACATTGGTAACGCGATTTGGGTCATCAGGGTCATCAAACTGAATCCTAACCAGAGCCTCCGACCAAAGTGCGCTTAAGAATAAATCACCTTGATGAAACACCAGATCACCGGGAGGAACTGATGGAATCCAAGACAATATCGGATCAACAAAACCTTCCATCGCAGGTGCACCGACGACCACAGGCCATCCGTAATTCGCTCCTTTCTGGACGATGTTCAGTTCGTCATACGCACCAATCCTTGGTTCCCATTCAACGGTCGGGCCATGGTCAGCACCGAAAAAGGTCCCATCACCGGGTCGAAAGGCCATCCCCATAATATTGCGAAAGCCATATGCCCAAATAGGGTTTCCAGGCCAGGGATTATCAGCAGGGACTTCTCCCTCTGGTGTCAGACGAAGAATACTACCACCCAAGTTATCCAGATTCTGCGCTCGTCTTCGATCACGAGCATCTCCCGCGGCGATATATAACATTCCGTCAGGTCCAAAGTTTAGACGACCACCATTATGTGTGGCAGCACCAGGAATATCATCAAGTATAGTTTGGCGATCAACCCCGCGACCATCAACCTCACGAAATCGGACGACACGGTTTGCGGTTCGATCTTGACCACTGACATACGAATACATCACATAAACCCAAGGCTCTTCCGGAAATTGTGGATGTAACGCCAAACCAAAAAGACCATGCTCTCGGATTTCTGCCGTTACATCACTAATAGTTGCCCACGGTGTGGGGTCCATCTCTCCATCTGGACTAACAATACGAATTTTTCCACCCTTTTCATTAAGGAACAGACGTCCATCCGGCGCGAACTCCAAAGCCCAGACAACGTCCAGATCTTGCAAATAAGTCTCCACAGTTACTCCTTCTGGATGAAGGGAATATTTTTCCAACGGAAACCGAGGTAATTCTCCTAGAAATGGGCGATCATCTCCATCTTTGGGTAAGTCTTGCTGAGCGACCAAAGCTGAAGGAACTAAAGTTATCGCCACTAAAAAAGCGATCAGTTTGCCTGCGCGTGTAAATGCTCCCATCTTTACTACCCCATAGTTATCAATCAATTATTAGTTAGTGAAAAAACTGCATTATTCGAATCAGATTTAAGCAACAATAAAATATCAGGTCAAAAATATCATTATGTTTTTTGTTATCAATTAGGGTCGACTACCAAATCTAATTGTACGTTGAATTCGGCCCCATTAATCTAGGTCTTCCTCATATTCGACTATACGAATCTTACAGAGGCGTCCCCTATTCCCCCAATAGTTAGGTTAAGCACATCCCCAACAACTGCAGGCACTGTAGGACCCAAAGCACCTGATAGAATTACATCGCCAACGTTCAATCCTTCGCCGACTTCGCTTAAAACATTCGCTAGCCATGCCACCACATTCACCGGTGAGCCAAGCGCTGCATTGCCTGGACCCGCTGCGACACTTGCGACCTGACCATTTCGCCTCAACTCCATACTGCAATTAACCAAATCAACACCGTCGATTGGAATTAACTTATCGCTAATTACAAAGAGTCCACAAGAGGCATTGTCAGCTATAGTATCCTCATATTCATTTTGCCAATCAACAATGCGTGAATCGGCTATTTCGAAACAGGCCGTTACCCCTTTTGTAGCACTCACTACATCGTCAGCGGTTATGTTAGGCCCATACAAATCTTTGGCAAGAACAAATGCGATTTCTCCTTCTGCTTTTGGTTGAATTAAATGGCTACTTATTGGCAGTTCAACACCTGAATCAAACGCCATAGCATCAGTCAAAAATCCAAAATCTGCGTGATTAACACCCATCCGTTTTTGTACGGCTCGACTAGTTAACCCAATTTTCATTCCAACACGTGTTTCGCCATCTTGCTGTCTTCTTGCCAAAATATGTCTAGAGATTGCGTATGAGTTCGATGCCGTTATTTCCGGTTCACGCATGCTAAGTGGCTCAACCGTTGCCTGGGATCGCATCGCACGATACAGCTCGTCCCCCAGTTGTGTAATTAAAGCTGAGCTCATAATTTATCCTTCAATTTCACTATCAACAACTCACGCTATTTACTAAGCAACGCTGGGTGCATGAATGTAAAATTGACAGTCAAACCTGACAATTAGTCCACCGCCGAACGCACCACAGAATTGAATTAGAATTTAATGACTAAGACCCACTAACCCGTCAATCAACTAACTGTCTGCGCAATTTTTTCAACCACGTAATCGATATTGCTATCGCTTATGCCAGCCACATTTATTCGTGATGACTCAAGAATATATATACCGTATTTACTCCTTAACTCCAGCACCTGCTCTACAGTGATGCCCAAAAAGGAAAACATTCCCCATTGATTGCCTATAAAACTGAAATCGGTCGAAGATTGTGCTTGATTCAAACCGATACAAAGTCGTTTCCGCATGCCATTTATACGCCCGCGCATATTCGCTAATTCCGTTTCCCAATCAGTGCGCAACTCAGCATTATTCAAAATGTAGCCAACAATACCTGCACCATGATATGGCGCCATGGTATAGCTGCGACGGGCCTCTGATAGAGCATGGCTTTTTGCAGCAGCTGTCGCAGTGCCAGTGCTTCCGATAAAAATCATTGCGCCGACGCGCTCTCGATACAGACCAAAGTTTTTGGAACAGCTCGCCGCAATCACGAGCTCTTCCACCTTTTGCGCCATTTTCCGTACGCCATAAGCATCATCTTGAAGACCTTGCCCAAAGCCTTGGTAGGCGAAATCAATAAAAGGTAGTAAACCATTTTCCTTACATAGGTCGGCTAGGGAATCCCACTGCGATGGGCTTAAATCAGCGCCCGTCGGATTGTGACAGCAGGCGTGCAACAAAATCACATCACCTCTACTGGCTTGCCGCAAAGCAGCCATCATGTCATCAAATAAAATTGTTTTAGTGTTTCGGTCGTAATACGGGTATTCAGCAATTGTTAAGCCCGCACTGGTGACCAAGGGTTGGTGATTCGCCCAGGTTGGAGTACTTATCCAAACCTTGCCACCAGGATTACACTTGTTTAGAACTTCTGATGCGATCCGAACCGCCCCACACCCACCGGGAGTTTGGACGGTAGCGACACGATTATCCGTAGCTAATAGTGCCGCGATTGGCCCAAGAACAAGTTCCGACATCCCAGATAAAAACCCTGCATCTCCAGCCTGCGCAATATAGGCCTTACTGGTTTGCTCATCGAGCATAATTTGCTGGGCGCGCCGTACAATATCCAACACCGGAGTATTGCCATTGTCATCCTGGTAGACCCCAACCGACAAATTTACCTTGTCAGTACAATTATCTTTGGCAAACACCTGCGATAAACCCAATATAGGGTCAGCTGGCAGCAGGTCAAGATGATCAAACATACTCAAATCTCCATCCGGGCTTTGGATTAATCGCCCTAAACTCACATTTATTAACAATAACGGGGCATCTGTTGTAAAACGCCGCATCCCCGCAAACGGCGCTATGATAACGTCATCCGAGGGTCGGCACTATAACTTTACCCAAAAATCAGACTATTTTATTAACCAACAGCGGCTCAGGGTTACGCCAGGTCGGACAAAGTGTATCCAGGATAAATCTGGGTTCTTCTAAAACAGTACTCTCAACTGCATTGGCCAACATTCGTATGACCAAGGGGAGGTATTGCAAATAGTGTTGACGCTTATCTCGCTGCGCCAAACGAACAAAAACGCCAGCAACCCGACTATGACGCTGGGCAGCTAAACTAACAAAAGATCCGATAAATTCAGAATTTATTTGAATATCCATTTGTGCAGCATAATATTGTTGCATGGAATTCTTTAGTATCTCGCTAACAGGTCGCCTTGCATCTTCCAGCAGCGATGCTAAATCGTATAGGCGTGGACCACGAGCAGCGTCCTGAAAATCAATTACCCCACAGCGGGATATTCCTTGCTGGTTGTCCCGCAACATTAAGTTGTCTACATGGAAGTCCCGTAATACAAGAGTGCTGTCTCTAGACTGACAGGACAACACTTTAAGCCATGCATCTTTATAAGCAGTACGATCATTCGCATCAACTCTTTGACCGCATAATTCTGGAACATACCAATCCAATATTAAACACGCAGCCTCCGCCATTTGTCCAGACATGTAATCTGGGAAATCTTTTGGAACGACCTCTATCTTTTTGTGTAAACAAACCAATGTATCTACAGCCAATCGGTAGAGATCCTCTGCGACGCTGTCATGTTGGTCGCCGGACTGATTTAAAAGCGAAGTAAAAGTATCGCTCCCAAAATCCTCGATAACGGCGTAGCCAGAATCTTCGTCAATTTCGTATATAGCAGGGACACCAAGACCCGCGTCAGATAAAAATGCAGCCACTTTGACAAACTGACCCAAGTCTTCCAGGCCTGGAGGAGAATCCATCAACAATGACCGATGCTTCGCACCGGTCAATCTATAGTAGCGCCGGTTTGACGCGTCTTGGTGCAAAGCGTGCATTGAAGCAGAAGCATCTACGCTCGACAGAAAATCCAGCGCACCTTTTTCACGATCAATCATGAGATAAACTGATAATCATTTGACAAAAACAACCATTCAAATATTTACCGTCTATGATAATACGTATACTAGTCGAAGTTGATTAGATATTTCCTTTGGCGTAATGCATTAGATACGATTCGTTTGCATTTACTAATGGTCTAAGGTGAAATAGACCTTTATAGGATATTTACAAGCTAGCAATTTTTTCATACAGCTTCCATTAATAGCCAAGACTATTTATTTACTTTGCTGGAATCAGAAAACATGCAAGAAAAGTATATGTTCAATATTGCAATCCGTAAATGGAAGCAATTAGAGCAATCTTTTAAGGGAAACGACAATGCCTTATATCAGGAGGCAATTCAGTTATTACGCACACGCTACGTAAACCCTAAATTCGTCCCGCCAAAGGGTGCGACTAAAGAATACCGCGCCGCTCGCCTTGTAGAGACATTAGAACTCATTGAAACGATCTCCACCAATGCTAAAAACATATCGGCAATGCGGAATGCGATCGCAGATGAAGTAATTGCATTAGCCCGGGTATTGGTACTCGAGATACCAGCATCACCGGAGTCAGATAGCACTGGTCTCCGAGGGCGTGCGGGCATTACCGGGGAGCTGAATGTTCGCACAGAAGAGTTATTCGGCATCGACCTAAAATTAATGTCTCTAAAACGTAAGCCTCATTATCAAAATCTTTCTGAACACGAAATCTGTACGTTAATAAGTTGGTCAAGCAGACAACGTCTGCAGCTACTAGAAGCGTTACGCCATCTAATCTATTCATCACCCCAAGGTAAGGATCCGGAGTCAGTCTCCGCTCCTCGCGATTGGTTGCAAACGTTTATCCATGCAGCATGTGCAACACAAGAAGAAAGTTACCGTCGCATGCTTGGATTACCAGATGCGTTTGGCGATTCGCTTATAAGAGGCATGGAATATTCAACCTTTGAAATTCTGGTGCGATCCTGCACGTTGGATCCGATATCCGAGTTTGAAGCGGCTTTTAGTCGCAAAAATAGTAGCAAAAATTAGTAGCCTTAAATCAATTTACCCGGTTATTTATTTTCAAACCACACACTGGGTAATTTTGCTTGCTAATAGTGCCAAATCCCCGGTTTGATTTTCTGCTGCAGCGTGGCTACCCAAATCATGCACAGAGCCAGGAATGACGTGAAAGTGGACGTGATCCACGGTTTGCCCGGCCGCGACCCCGTTCAACTGCATAACTACTATCCCATCTGCTCCCATAGCTAACTTAACTGCG
>DNHK01000182.1 GCA_003485905.1 Gammaproteobacteria bacterium
ACCAACTATCCCAGTCGCCGCGACTAGACCATTCCTGTGTCTTGCACAGCCAATACCGAGTGCTAATATACTTACTGGCAGCACCAGCCATAACATAAATAGGTGAAATTGATCATGCCCCATAAATCCGACGCTAGCGATCGAACCCACAGTCAATACCAACGGCAGCACTAGGCAATGCACCATACATAGCCCTGCAAATAAGATAGCTACCTTATCCAAACGACGAGAAAATTGAGAGCTCAAAGTAATATGACCGCTAAAGTAAGAGTATAAAAACAGGCGCCTTGTTCAAAAGATTGGAGACCTGCTGAAACAACCTTTCTACTACCTTTGGCACCCGCCACAATGTTATGTAATACTATAACAAATGGTGACCCAATGAGTGACAAAATTATTAGCCCTTTTTTCGGGCGGCACAACCACGCGCATTGTACTCAGGAAGCCCTAGAACAAGCAGAACTGAGCTGCACAGACAAAGGCCTAAAACTGACGACGTTAAGGAAAGAGGTATTAGCTATAGTTTGGCAAACTCACAAGCCAGTTGGGGCCTATGATGTACTAGAAAAGCTTCGAACACGAGGCCACAAGCCATCGCCGCCAACAGCCTACCGGGCGCTAGACTTTTTGGTCGAGGCCAGACTAATCCACCGGCTGGAATCTCTCAACTCATATATCGGCTGCCCGGCACCAGATGAGCACCATCAGGGCCAATTTTTAATTTGCACCCAATGCAGAGGTGTTGCGGAAATAGAAGATCTGAGAATTGTCAAAGCAATTGATGCTACAGCAGCCTCTATCGGATTTAATGCAAACCGACAAACTATTGAAATAACCGGTTTATGTGACGCCTGCGAAAGCCAAACTTAAGTTAAAATTCAGATTGGAACTCATCCACTATTTCAACGATGGCAGCATCTCCATCAACCCGCAAATAAAAACAACCGCGCCGATCGGTATGGCATGCCGGGCCAATCTGCTCAACCTTACAGAGTAGCGCATCACCGTCACAGTCCAGGCGCATTTCGACTAAAGTCTGCAAGTTCCCAGATGTCTCTCCCTTACACCAGTACGACTGACGAGATCGCGACCAAAATGTCATGCGACCAGTATCAATCGTTCTCTTTAGTGCTTCGCCATTCATGTAAGCCAGCATCAACACCTCACCTGTCCCCGTATCTTGCGATACAACCGGAATTAATCCTTGGGGATTAAACTGAATATTATCCAATAGCTCATCCAATGGTCTGCGCTCACCAACTGGTGCAGTCTCCAAGTTCTTAAAATATTGCTTACTCAAGTTAAACTCATAATCTTGTTATTCCTCAACCGAGTTTGCCATTAACCGAATGGCTTTACTCCAATTTTTATCCGATCAGTACCCCACATGATAGCCTTGGTTTAGCCTTGCCGTTTATCCATACGTCGCAATTTCGTCATCTTCTCAGCAATTCTTATTTCCAAACCTTGGTCAACCGGGTAGTAATATTCTGCTGGTTTCATCTCATCAGGGAAATAATTCTCACCTGCAGCATACCCACCCTCTTCATTATGGGCATATCGATAGCCATCACCATATGCCATATCTTTCATTAATTTGGTTGGAGCATTCCGTAAGTGCATGGGCACTTCAAGCGACCCATTTGACTTGGCATCTGCCATAGCTGCCTTAAATGCGGTATAAACGGCGTTACTTTTTGGTGCTACTGCCAAATAGACCACAGCCTGAGCAATAGCCAATTCACCCTCAGGGCTACCTAATCGTTCCTGTGCCTGCCACGCATCCAATGCCAATGCTAACCCGCGTGGATCCGCATTCCCTATATCCTCCGAAGCCATACGTACCACACGCCGCGCAACGTATAGAGGATCACACCCGCCATCCAACATTCGACATAACCAATAAAGTGCCGCATCAGGCGATGAGCCTCGCACCGATTTATGCAATGCGGAAATCTGCTCGTAAAATGCGTCACCACCTTTATCAAACCTGCGCACCGCCCCCCCAGCCAGCACCTCGCTCAACACCTGAACATTAATTTGTCCATCCAGCGTCAAATCGGCCGCCAGCTCCAATGCACCTAAAACACGCCGGGCATCGCCGTCCGCGTAATTCACCAGCGCATCGATCGCCTCTTCATCCACGCTTAAACTAGAGCGACCCAATCCGCACTCGACATCTTCAATGGCTCTAGCAATCAAAGATCGCAGCTCGTTTCCGTTAAGCGACTTAAGTACGTATACACGCAACCTGGATAGCAGAGCGTTGTTTAACTCAAAAGATGGATTTTCCGTGGTTGCGCCTATAAATATAATCGTACCGTCTTCAATATGCGGAAGAAATGCATCTTGCTGCGCCTTATTGAATCGATGTACTTCATCAACAAACAGCACAGTATCGCCTAAGCCTGCAAGCTTGCGAGCACTGGCGGTTTCAGTTGCCAATCGAATATCCTTCACACCCGCGAGCACCGCAGACAAGGTTATGAATTCTGCATCCGTGTGATTTGCCAGTAGTCTGGCCAGTGTAGTTTTACCGGTGCCTGGTGGGCCCCAAAACACCATCGAGTGCAATTGCCCAGCCTCAATAGCCCTACGTAATGGTTTCCCCTCACCCAATAAATGCAAATGCCCAGCCACCTCATCGAGATGGCTGGGCCGCATTCTATCTGCTAGCGGTCGAGTATCTATAGCTCGCTCCGCCATATTCTGCAGTTAAAAAGACAAATAATTATTAAGGTAATCAGCTTTAAGTTAAGCACTCAAAGCGACCGACTACTGGCTATGACTTTAAAATAAAGCTACCACCAGTAAGCTAGACCTAATTAGGATTTGCTGCCTTATAAGCTTTTACTGCTTCGTTGAATCTTCCGGCAACTTGCTCTTCCAGATCAACACTTTGATCATGCAGAGCATTTAAAGCAATCTCGTTGCCTTCAGTCAAATCAGGCGAATCACGCACGCCGTCTAGACATTCCCGATAAGCCTCGGCACTTGCCTGAAAACTTTTAACGCCACCTTGTGCTGCAACCAAAGTATCGTAATCAGCGTCTACTGCTATCGCGGCTGGCGGTTCGGCCAATTCACAAGCAGAAGCCATCTCAGGAACGACAATTTCAACTGAGTCAGAAGGTGGTGCGGATAAGTCCTGTGCAAATACAGATCCCGTAAAAACCACCATGGCTAATGTTGAAAGTGAATATTTCATATTTTTTCCTCTATCGATTATTTTCGAATCACTATTACTGTGACTCCCCTAACTTATACACACCCTAGTGTAACGGCAGTTTACCCCGCAGCAAAGGGTAGCAACTAACAACTATGAAGAAAATTTAACCGAATTATTCATATATTTGGTACCCAGATATGATTATTCCGCACCGAGTAACTCAATAGCGTACCCGTCAGGGTCTCTAACAAATGCCAATACACGAGTTC
>DNHK01000268.1 GCA_003485905.1 Gammaproteobacteria bacterium
CATTTCTAGCACCTTGCTACGTCCAGATTGGATATCGGCAGATGGATCACTCTGAGCCAAAGAGAAGCCGCACCAAAATAGCAGCACAATGCCAACTGGCAATAACGCCCAGCTCTGTAGACTTGATTTATTAGTCCTAACTCGATGCATCTTGGTGTTTATTCAATAGAAAGTTGAAGGCATTAAATGCCAGACTTAGATTTATATATCGGTCCCGCCTCTGTATATCTATACTCAACAAAGAACAAGGGGGAATTAGAATGGGACGAGACTAAACTAAGGCCAGAAAATTCGGCAAGAGTTGAACATGAACACCAAACTCTCTCAAGGGGAAAAACATTAAGTTACATACAGAAACTTGAAACGCTGCGAATGACCAATTACGACAGTAATAAAACTAAAATCTAAATGTATGACCAACTCTCATAGTCGCTGATTTACCAATCTGTTCAAAACCCCTTTCAGTTCTATCAATCCAGCCGCCGTTATAGATAATATAAAACTCCGACCCTGCTCTAGGGACCCACTGCAGGCGGCTATTTACTCCTAGCAGTTTTGACTGATTGTCATATTGAGCGGTAGTAATCCATGCCCACTCTGGAGTAAATGCAATGTTTGTACGAAGCCGAATTAATTGCGTATCAAACTTGCCTTCAGGAAGATCAATTTTATTGTATTCATACTCAATTTTACTTGATATATTTTTATTAACGTTCCACTCGATCGACCCACTCACGGTACTGCGATCACCACTAAAAAACCCACCATTTTCCAAACGTAAGGTCGCAACTAAGGCACGCTGACCGCCCGTTGTGAAATCCACACCGTAACGCCTATAAGAGTAATCCCCAATTGGAATAGTCACCTCATCAGTGATACGAAACGGCTCGGTCAACACCTCACGAATATCGTTGAACAGCAGAAACGCTTTATCACCAGTTTGATTTTCTACTCTTGAAAATATGAACTCCGATAATTCGGATTCCACATCCCCATTAGTGCTCGTGACGCGAACACCCTGAAATTGATTCTCAAACGACCTCAACCATGAGCCTGCGGAAAATCGTTTGGTATGCCCAATCACTAACTCACTTTGCTTAATTCCGGTTCGGTTTACGAAACCCAACGCTGGAAAAAAGTTCTTCCCAATCTCAGTGTACTGAATTCTCCCCTTTAATCCCTCCTGGTTCGGTGAGAGTAACTTTACCCCCCAAGCAGAATCCTCATCATCTAATCCTTCTGTGCTTGATTGTTGGTACCACATTTGCCCTTCAATAGTTACATTGTCAAAGCTGCGCGTATTTAAATAGTTGAAATCAACACCCACCAAACTATTACTTTCATCAGCATCTGGGTTTCCAGATGTCGCTATAGCTCCAACCGTCGATTGACCAAGAACGTTTGCAGACACTCTACCCACAAACAGATCACTATCATTAACGACCTCGCTTCCCTCTGGTACGAAATCAGTGTTGCCTGACTGTTTTACTGCCAACGCACCAACGTTCCAACGCCCAACTCTTCCGGAAAGCTTACCGCCAGCATTAATATCCAGCTGCTCACCGTTGGGACCAATGCCAATACGCCTCGAGAAAAATGGCTTGGCATTGCGGTCAACTCCACCAAACTCAAATATATCTGCTTCTTGCAGAAAAAATCTTCGTTGCTCCGGAAAAAAAAGATTAAACCGGGTCAGCTGTACTTGCCGGGCATCCACATTAGTGGCAGAAAAATCGCTATTAAAGGTCAAAGCCCCCGTTAAATTAGGCGTAATCTTATAAAAAACATCCAAAAACGGTTCAAATGCAGTTTCATTCGTAGCAGGATTGTAGGCTTGGCTATCGGTCACGCTAAAACCAGGAATCAAATCTAGACCTCGGCCTTGCTCTAGTCCAGATAGCCCCTTTGCCGTTGCATAGTTGCTCGGATCGACCTTTCGGTTATATGAGGTCCAGGCCATACTTTCCTTCTTACTCATAACATCACGTAAAAAACTAATCCCCCAAGCATCCGAATTGGGGTCAAATGCAATGGTGTTATAAGGGATCGCTATCTCTGCAAACCACCCATATTCCGTCGCCTGCGAACCTGCAAACCAAATCCCTGACCAATCCCAATTGAGATCTCTAATGTTTTCAACGATGGATTCTGAGCGGACACCATTGGCATTAGTCTGAAAAAGATAACCATTTCGGCCATCATTAAACGGATTAATATAGACGCGTAATTTATCGTCAAACTCCAAATTCGCGCCCTGAATCATCTTATTAGCAGTGATATCATCACGATCTTGGTAGTAGATCATCCCGGAAACATATAAAAATTTCTCGTCGAACAGCACTCTTATAACCGTCTTTTCAGATGGTTCCGCATACTCAATCGGATTGACTTGATGCAAGTCTTCAATAGTGGGCGCGATGCTCCACACCTCATCCATTACGCCATCAATCACCGGTGCGGTCGATGCTCTAATCATTTGGAGCATTTTTCCCCGTCCAGACTGAACATCCAGAGATAGATCACTTTGCGCAGCAGCTGCACCGCAAAGGAGCAGCAATACCAAACCAAGAGTTAGGAGTTTAATACTTACCGTAAACATCTTTGTAGTTGGATTCCTGTAGTAAACTTTTTTACAGTTGACGAGTTCCGAATATACAGAGGATATATTCAATATAGAGAGATAAGACAGGTGATGGGGACGCAGCATTTCAATTTTGAATGACATTGAAAAACATATCAACTGCACACCAAAACAATCGAAGTAAGTTGAACACGGAGCTAAGCACCGCTCAAGAGATATAACACTTAGTTACAAACTATAAGACGTCATAGAGCCCAGATCAGAACCCTATCAATTGAACCAATTGATATCAGACTAAAACGCGCTAGAAAGGCATGCCTGGCGGCATCTTATTGCCCCCCCCCATAGCTCGCATCATTTTCGCCATGCCTCCTTTCTTGCCCATCTTCTTCATCATCTTCTGCATTTGTGTGAATTGTTTTAATAGCCTATTTACATCCTGAACTTGCGTACCAGAACCCATTGCAATGCGTCGTTTGCGTGACCCCTTAAGAATTGCCGGAAACGACTTTTCTTTTTTTGTCATGGAATTAATTATCGCAATATTCTTGTTCAACTCACCGCCCATACCGCCCATCATTTGTTGTGGTATTCGATCTATACCCGGAAGCTTCTGCATCAAACTGTCCAATCCACCCATATTGTTCATTTGTAGGATTTGTTCTCGATAGTCATCAAGGTCAAAGCCCTTACCCGATTTGAGCTTACGGGCCAACTGACCCGCCTTAGTCGCATCTACCTTGTCTTCTGCCTCTTCTATTAATGTAAGCACATCCCCCATCCCCAAGATACGAGAAGCAACACGATCTGGATGAAATGGTTCCAAACCATCTAATTTCTCTCCAATACCGAGAAATTTAATTGGTTTTCCTGTCACCTGACGAATTGAAAGTGCGGCACCACCACGCGCATCACCATCAGTTTTGGTAAGCACTACTCCCGTAAGCGGTAGCGCCTCGCCGAACGCTTTGGCACTATTAATTGCGTCCTGCCCAGTCATACTATCAACTACGAATAACGTTTCGACCGGATCAACCGCTTTATGTAATTGCTGAATCTCACTCATCAATTCCGCATCAACATGTAGCCGGCCAGCAGTGTCAACCATAAGAACATCGACTACATTGTTACGAGCAGCCTGCAGCGCACCGGTTACAATTTCGACCGGAGATTGTGAAGATTCACTTGGATGAAACTGGCACCCGACCGCTTCAGATAAGGTCTTAAGCTGATCGATAGCTGCCGGGCGATATATATCGGCACTCACCACCATCACCTTCTTGCCATCTTTCTCCATCAAACGCTTGGCAAGTTTTGCTACGGTTGTGGTTTTGCCAGCACCCTGCAAACCTGCCATCATAACGACTGCTGGCGGTCGCTGCGACAAATCGAGGGCATCGTTGGCCTCACCCATCATGCTAACCAACTCTTGGTTGACGATTTTTATCAACTGTTGACCCGGCGATAAGCTAGCAGCCACATCCTCGCCAATAGCACGTTGCCTAACCTGTTTAATGAAATCTTTGGCTACAGGCAAAGCCACATCGGCTTCTAGCAGTGCGATCCGGACCTCACGTAAAGCGTCAGAGATATTCTCTTCGGTCAGGCGAGCCTGCCCGCGCACCCGCTTCATGGTTACTCTTAGTCGATCACTTAATTGTTCAAACATTGTCTTTTAACTAGATGGTTAGGGAGGACTTAATGTATGCGACGTATTCTAACCGCTTGTATTCCTATATGAACACAATTGCAGACTGAATTAATGATTTTCAAAATTATCAGAAAATACAAATTAATAAGTTGATAGCTCTGCGCCAAGGGTTAGAATCGATGAGATGAGCACAACACTAATTTTACTAATTTCCGCTGCGTTATATTTCTCAGCTGGTGCGCTGGCTTCTAGGAACACTAGCTCAAGCAGCGTCGGACTATCAGTCGCGCGTATTACATTACTAGCGGCATTTATCCTCAACATTTATGCCATTCGTCAGGCTTACGCTAACGGTGAATTAGATTTTGGAGTCTCATCTGGCTTGTACTGGATTACGGCTATTATTGCCCTCGTCTATATTATATCAACCCTTGTCCTCCCGATTAGGCAAATTGGTAAATTCCTACTACCCACCTGTGGGGCCTGCTTGTTATTAGGATTATTGCTTAGCCCCGAAATGACAAGCGCAATCCCCACGGAATACCATTCAAATACCGCGTTCACTAGCCACATCATAGTTTCTGTATTTGCCTATGCTGTGTTTGCACTAGCATCTTTTCAAGCCTTGTTACTAACCACACAAGAAAAGAAACTAACCCAAGCAGACAAGGATTCAATCTTGGACAGGTTACCGCCATTACAGACTATGGAGAACATCCTATTTCGTCTAGTTAGGGTTGGCTTCTTTCTACTCACCACAACCTTGATAAGCGGCGCAGTATTCAGCCAATCTGTTTTTGGGC
>DNHK01000432.1 GCA_003485905.1 Gammaproteobacteria bacterium
AACACGCTCAGCAGTATCTTGCGCATCACTACCCGAGCTTGCCACTATTGCGGCTGCGGCAACACCGGCGCCGATCATTAATCCGCGGCCCATCCCGATACCTCGACCACTTTGATCTTCTTCGCCGGTTGCGCCCTGCTCCTCCTCACCAGTATCCGCCGCATAATTTATCAACTGACGAATACCAAACGTACGTTGCCAACTAAACATAACAGCGGCATCGGCGTACTCATGTACCAACGCATTTTTGTGCACGCTGAGATCCAACCAATATCGATCGCGGATAGACTTATTCCAATTGAATCTTATGCGCCGAGTCGAAACATCGGTTCGGGTAGTCAACTTTTGATATCCTACATTTAGGCTGCCAAACCGCATCCCTGCATCAACACCATACCCCGCGGTATCGTTACCTCTAGCTACATGCGTATATCGTGCGTAGATATAATCATTCGAATAATCAAGGTAAGAAGACCTGCGTGTTTCTAATCGATCTGCTTGCACCGAAACTTGCCCAAATTGCATATGCCCGGTACGACCAACATCGATACCCAGAGCGGCACCCGAATACCGAAAATCGGAAAAATTACCCCCATGATAGGCATAAGGATCCAGCCCTGTGTAATCACTTGTATTGCGAGCATAAGATTCGCCTTTACCCGCATTGAAATAAAACGATAACTTCCCAAGATCCACGCCTATAGCCGCGCTCTTTTCATTTTCAGAATAAGTCGAGGCAAACGCCATCAAACTGGAACCCAATTCCGTCTCGGCATAGTTACTAATTACTTCATCATAGAAGAGTAAATGCTCTGATCGGTCTGAAAGTTTGCTCACCCATTGAGTTGTTACGGATAGCGCATCGTTAGAAGAAGTGTTCTGTATGTTCTGGCTAGAAGGGGCTAACCAAAAGTCTGCCAACTCATCGCCAGCAGTCACTGCGCCTTGCGAAGCGACCAGTCCAAAAAACAACGCCATACGAGCTAGCGGGGTAATTGTTTTCAAAATAATATCCTTTGCGTAAACTACATTATGTGTTGTCCAATAATTAAGTGTAGTGTGATTATGATTGTGAAACTTACGGGTTCCGCTATAAAATCACTATAATCCTTAATCACAAACCTGCACTAAACTCCTGAACGGTCGACTCAGATTATGGCTCCTTTCAATGAAGCCAACCTTACTAAATATTCTATTTATATGCCATGCTCAGCCGTATCAAGTAGCTCTCATATACCGATCAAAAACTGATATGCTCATTAACCAAGCAATCAAAATGACCACTGTGGTGGAGAAGGAGGAATGGCCTTGTTAGGACGCGTTGCGCAGGTGTGTCATGTTATATCGGCCTTCTGGGTTGTGGTATTAGCGTTGATCATTTTTGTTGATGTTGGTGGCCGTAATCTATTTAATGTGCCGTTATTGGGTGCTGTCGAAATTATAAAGAACTCTGTGGTTTCCATTACTTTTTTACAGTTGCCACTTGCGATCTATCGGGGCGGTATGATTAGAACCACACTGATCTATGATGCAGTAAGCCCATATCTTCAGCGGTATATTAGATCTTTTGCCAACATTCTTGGGTTGCTGTTTTTTCTGGGCATGGCCTACAGTTCTTGGGGACCATCTCTAGAGGCATGGAGTATTGGCGAATATGAGGGCGAAGGTGCTCTGCGCGTGCCGACCTACCCTGTACGTCTATTGGTTACGTTAACATCAGGCTTCACAGGGTTCGTTTATTTCTACCTGTTATACCTAGACTGGACCGGTCAATTACTCCCCGAGATGGAACAAAATGACCAACCTGAGCAATCATCTAATGTTTAACATGTGGTCGGCTAACAACCTAAGGGAGATTGAAAACTAGTGGGCCCGGAAGTTATTTTTTATTCGTTGGCGATGTTGATCGCTCTGGTTTTAATTGGTGTGCATATTGGTATTGCGCTTGGCGTATCCAGTGTTCTCGGCGTTTTTCTAATTACCAATAATCTCGATATTGCTTTATCCACTCTTGGCACAACCGCCTATGAATCAATTAGAAGCCATACACTGGCAGTAATTCCGTTATTTGTACTAATGGGGGAACTCATTAGCCGCTCAGGATCCGCAACCGATCTATATAAGCTCTGCGACCGTGCGCTGCACCGGATACCCGGTCGATTGGCCGTGGCAACTGTCATCGGCAATACCGCTTTCGCAGCGGTTTCTGGAGTCGCTATCGCCTCTGCAGCAACATTCAGCCGCATTGCCTACCCAGAAATGCGAAAGATGGGATATAAGAAATCCTACGCTTTAGGCGTAATCACAGGAAGTGCTTGTCTTGGCATGTTAATACCACCGAGTGTGCTATTGATTATCTGGGCTATCCTGACGGAAGGTTCAGTCGGGGCGCTTTTTATCGGGGGCATTGTCCCTGGTGTACTTCTAGGCCTTACATTCATTGCTTACTGTGTCATTGCCGCAATCCTTAACCCCTCAATCGCACCCACAACGGATCGGGCTAGTGACTCGCACTCACAAAAGGAAACCCTTAAATCCGAAATTGTAGGTGGGCTTGGCGTTATCGCATTGATCATTATCGTACTCGGTGGGCTGTGGGGCGGAGTATTCACCCCTACCGAGGCCGCGGGTTTTGGCGTCTTAACCAGTATCCTGATTGGCTGGATAAAAGGAATGCGTAGTAAGGAGTTTATGGATGCTATCTACGATGCGGGGCGATCAACGGCACCAATAATGTTCCTATTGATCGCAGGATCACTATACGCAAGATTATTAGCCATGAGTGGAGGCATTAACCTGGTCCAGGATATGTTTGTAGGGTCGGGATTGTCTATATTCGGCATGATTCTAATCATGACTATCGTCTGGTTGGTGCTAGGCGCACTAATCGACTCCATCTCGGTCATCTTGATAACTGTGCCAATTTTTTTCCCAGTTGCAATGGTCGCCGGTTTCGACGAGATAGCCTTTGCAATCTATGGAATCCTTATCATCGAGGCAGGATTACTGACGCCGCCGGTGGGGCTACTGGTGTTTACCGTAAAAGCTGCGGTACCTGACCCAGATTTAACATTAACAGAAATATTTAAGGGATCTATTCCTTACTGGGCGATGATGTTAGTTGTTGCGATGCTAATTCTCGCAGTGCCTGAATTAGCTTCTTGGTTGCCCAATAAAATATTTTGATCTGACACTAGAATGCTGTCGCTAAGAAAGAACTTACCGATACCAGCGCACCACACCCATAACACCGTCAACGCCTACCTGTGAACCATCGGGGATAGTCTCTGTAGCATCAAGAACACCTAGAACCATGGGAATACCGCGTTCGCGTGCAAGCGAAGCAAGGTGTGAAGTACTACCGCCCAACTCTGCTACGACACCCGCAACACGTGGTAGAACCTGACTTAATGCCGGGCCAGCAACTTTGGTCACTAGAACATCGCCAGGAGCGACACGGCCCAATTCACACTCACAATTAATCACGCATGCTCGACCACTACCCCAACCAATGCCAGATGGGTGACCCTTTATTCCAGGGTGCCGCAACCAAATCTCTTCCGGCACCACTGCAGGTTCCATCTCCAAGGGTCTTGCCTGAAGCATCTTAAAACCAGTATCGTCTAACGACCATTCGATTTCTACGGCGCTACCAAGCAATCCTTCAGCCTTCAGCATTAACTGAGCGAGTTCTTTTACCTGACTTTTATTCAAACACGGTTCAATAGACATCTCTTTGGATATGGCTTCTGCACTTGGCTCAGCATGATGCTGGCAAGAAACACTGTGTTCTTTACGGCCAGCGGCTACCTCAGATAGCTCGCACTCGCGGGTCACTTCGTAGCGGTCGGGCACAATTTCGCCTTGAGCAATCGCCGAACCTAGCCCCCAGGTCGCAGTCAACGCCATGCTACCGTCGGCTGTAAGGCTCATTCCGCCACCCGAAACACGTGCTTGCACCAATGGCTGAATAACCAAAGCCATGGCGGTCTGGGCGGGAGACATATCATGAGTATCCATGTATTGACGCGCCCTTGATGACCAAAGTGCTGCCCAACAAGCTCGCACGGCGGTAAGAAAGTCCTCCTCACTTTGCAATCCAAGAAAGCTTTCAAATTGCCCAGCAAAGAGCGATCCAGCGCTGTCTTCCAAAAGCGAAGATGAACGGACTACAACTGGGATATCAGAATTTTCAGTCAGCTCTCTATAGGCGGATAATAATTGTTCAAGAACTGGCTCGACAATTGGTGCATCAAAAAGACCGATTCGCACATCAGAAATGTAACTACGAGCCTCGATCGGATCGAGTTCCGCTGTTTTCCGTTCTAGTTCATCAAAACCCAATGAAGCCAACTGCATACGATAAGCTTCGGCATCAACACCATAACCACCCGCGATCGGTAAACCCGCCTGCCCGAGTAACGCTTGATTTGCGGCCTTCGGACCAAAACGGTTGTCATTAACAGCTGCTGGATCGCTAAGTCTAACTACCAATTGTGTCATTACGATTATTCTCTGAGAAATTTGCTCACGAACGGAGCAATGTATACAAATATGCCCCAAGCAAACAGTGATATGACATTTTAGTCAATTCACTGTCCACCTGGAGCATCTATCTGCATATCAAGCCAAGCCTGATATTTACCCTTAACTCACTACTTATAAAGAAAAATAAGAGTGATAAGGGTTACGCTTAAACGATATTGCTATCGATACCCAGTAATAGGATCAACAACCGTGATCTCTTTAACCGGGAAGTTAGAAACAATTTCAACTCGATCTTCATGCACGATAAGCATCTCTTCAATTCGCACACCAAACTCTAGTGGCTTGCCGTGCTGGGTTTCCAGCGCAAACACCATACCCGGTTTGATTTCGACCGGATGATCTAGAGACCAGATCCGCGAAATAACCGGAATATCATACTGCGCAAGTCCGAGACCATGGCCCCAAAGATTCGCAGCTGCCTGATCTTCTTCTTCATAACCCCAAACTTTTTTAGCAGAAGGCCACTTTTCAGCAATTTCACGCGTTGTAGTACCAACTTTAACGGCATCAATAGAATCATATAGCCATTCCAAAGCCATAGAATAATAGTCCTTCATCTCCTGCGTCGGTTCTTTGCCAACACAGTACGTTCGGTAGTAGCAAGACTTATAACCATTCCAGGTAAGAGCAGCCAAATCCATAAACGTAATATCACCAGGCTTGATAATGCGATCCGAAAAGTTACGCCAATTAGGCCAAGTATTCGGCCCAGACGAAACAATAACGTCTTCAACATCTTCCATGCCAGGAAATGAGTACAAATACTTCATGATATGGGCAGTCACCTGATTTTCAGTAATTCCAGGACGCAGGAACTTCATTGTTTCCCAGTGAGCTGCATCACCAATCGTACCGACCATGCGCATACACTCTTGCTCGTCTTCATTCTTAATAGCACGAGCCTCCATCATAGGAGTCATTCCATCTGTCCATTCGATACCTGCGTCTTCAAAACCACGAACCATATTTATGTCCGTAAAGTCGACGCCAAGCTTCTCACCTTCAACACCAAATCGCTTCATTTCATACTTGATGGCCTCGGTGAATTTTTTAACCTGATCGGTAGCCGCTCCACCTGCTGCTCCCTTAATCCAGCAATACGAATAACGGATATTCTCTTCAGGAATCCATGGGCAGTGGCGCTTAATCTGAACGCCGATGTCGCCCTGCTCAAACAAGACAGGCGCGCCATCACCGCATAGTAAAGCGTAGCGAAGTCCAGGTTTTAGCCGGCACCAACCTGGCGTAATCGTGGCTGTTATGTAACGAATATTTTCGTCATACATACACAGCATCGCACCAAGCCCATGTGCCTTCATTCTAGCTCGAGCACTCTCTAATCGATATGTACGCAGTCGCTCCCAGTTGATGCGTTCTTGCCAGTCAACACCAGCCATACCAAAATCAGTCATGTAAATCTCCTGTATCTAAATAAAACGATCTGTTAAGACGGTTTTTCAACCGCTCTATATCTGTAACGAAATCTATACTGAGGCCTTTGAGCCGGTCAAAATAGATGCAATCTCATTTGGAAAAATGGATATTGCCCAAAAAGAGCAGAATGTATTATACCTAAGAATCATATTGGATTGAATGAATTTAACGCCTTGACCTAAATCAATTACAATTTGTTTCACAGTTTTCCCAAATCTAAACAGTATGTTAAAATTTCGCGACCCTGCCTACAAGGATTCCCTTTTAGTAGGGTAAAAAGTCAGGACACTATAATTCATTGAGTGGCGCTGCAACTTCGGCCGAGCACCTCAAAACCATCCATCACGTAGCGCGCTTGCGCTGCAACTATTTAAATTACGAGGAGTAAGTAGCATGAGTGATCAACCATGGAAAACAGATGACTGTTTTGTAAGCCCCTGGAACTTCGCCCCGGAAGTATTGTCAAACCTAAACTTCCCTAAACAGATCAAAATTCATGACGTAACTTTACGTGATGGAGAGCAGCAAACAGGCGTCGCTTTTGATTTTGATGACAAAATTCGAATCGCAGAAGGCCTCGCAGAAGCAGGAGTACATCGTATCGAAGCCGGTATGCCTGTTGTTTCACCACAGGATGCTGCTGCGATTACCGAAATCGTAAAACGTGATCTTGGGCCACAAATCTTTGCATTCTCACGCTGCATGGTAGATGACGTTAAGCGCGCTATCGATACCGGCGTAAAAGGCATTGTTATGGAGGTTCCATCAAGTGAGCACATTATTAAGTATGGCTATCAATGGCCAATGGAAAAAGCCGTAGACTTATCTATTGAATCAACAGCCTTCGCCCATGAACAGGGTCTTGAGGTTGTGTTTTTCCCAATCGACTTTACTCGTGCAGATATGACTTGGGTGCTGAACCTTATATCCAGAGTTGCTGACGAAGGCCACATGGACTCCTTAGCCCTGGTCGACACGTTCGGCGCAACCTCGCCCCATGCGATGCAATATTTCGTGCGACAGGTAAAAGCAAGATTCCCAGATACCCCGCTGGAAGCCCATTTTCACATGGACTTTGGTATGGGTGTGGCCAACACAATTATGGCATTAGCCGAAGGTGTAGAAGTTGTACAGTCGACTATTCTAGGCATAGGTGAACGCGCGGGGAATACACCATGGGAAGAGACAGTACTGGCACTACTCACGCTTTACGGAATCGATGTTGGTGTTAATTATGACAAGCTCTACGACCTTGCGTTGATGGTCTCAGAAATGTCAAACCACCCGATTCCGGCAAACAGACCGGTAGTTGGCGAGCATGCCTTCAATGTCGAATCAGGCATCATCGCAACCTGGCTGTTAAATTGTGGTGATGAGCACCTTACCGAGGTGTTCCCGTACCGCCCATCACTAATCGGTCGAGAAGACCCCCAAGTTGTTATGGGTAAAGGTAGCGGTATCGATTCAGTTAAACATTGGCTAGAACGTGCCGGAATTGAGTCTACCGAAGAACAAGCAATGGAAGTTCTAGGTGCAGTTAAAGCTTGGGGACTAGAGCGCAAGAGACTGATGACACAAGAAGAATTTAACACTCTAGCAAACGGTGTGTTGTCTGCGTAATTTCTGACGATACAAAAAACGAAGCCCGGGAATGTATACCCGGGCTTTTTTTTGGCTAAGAGCTTTTTATCCTAAACAACCTGCTAAGAACCGCTAGATGCCTTTTTGGCGTTTGCCGCGGTCTGAGGATTTAACTCACAGGCCTGCTCCCAGGTAATGATGCTAAGCGTGCGAACAAAGCTACCTGCACCCACATTTTCAGCACACCATAACCCAAGCTCCACAATCTCCGACTCTGTGAAGTGCTCCTTCAACTCCACGTAGAACGCATCATCATCAGCCATAGCAATATCGTGTTTAAGATAATCAGCAAAGCGCAAGGCCAGCTTTTCACGAACACTAAAAATATTACTGTTTTCATAGTCCCAAACCTGCTGAATCTTATCTTCTAGCAGCCCAGCCTCTTTGGCCTCATTCGAACGCACCGTACTGCAATAACCGCAAGTATGCTCAAACGCAATTTTCACTCGACATAGTTCCTTTAGATCCGCCGGCAGTTCACCTTCTATGGCGAAAGCCCGCCAGTAGCGATACCACGCTAGACCTGCCGGGCTTTTGAATAATATCCGCAATACACGAGCGTCCGGCGAACCGGCCTTTTCGGCCAACTCCAGAAAAGTCTTGGCTTCAGCGGTCAAGTCTTCATCACTAATATAATCTAAACGCGGCATTACATACTCCTGCACTAAGTTTAACGGTACTCAAATTTTGTATGAGCGTGCGCTGGGATGATTTCCTCCTCGTAATACACACAAAATTTATCGCTAAATAAAAACTTCCTATCACGCCAAAACGTCTGAAATCCTGGCAAATCTTTCAAGAATAGAAATTGTTCAGTTAAGCCGTGCCAATCTTTAGCCGCCAGTTTCCCTGCCACATTTAGATAGTAGGCCTCTTCAAAAAGCCGGAAAAAATTGTGCGCGATTAAAGTAAAGCGAAACTTATCAGCCACGCTGATAGCGTCAATATCATGCATTCCGCTACGAAAAAGATCCGCCAAACCTTCATCTTGCGCAATTTGCGTATAAAGACTCCTTAGCTCCCGCATCACATTACTATCGGAAACAGACGCATCGCTATTTCTTCTAATCTGCATACCAACAAAGATAAGGGATGCTGTAACCCCAAGTCCAATGGCAGTTATAATAATTTCGTTCATTTTCTTCGCTTAATAATGCGTCTATAAGCACCAAATAACTTGGTTATAGTTCACTAGCCAGAATTATTAACCTACAGGTCTATCCACTCACCGCCTACGCGTAACCGATGAGAAATCTCATTCGTTTGCCCCAAGGTTGCTTCCAAAAAACAACCTTTTCTCGCTGCATCAAGAAGCTGCTTGATTTCATCCAACGATGCCTCACTATCAATATCGATATCAAGATCAAACCCAACGGGCTCACCAACATATGGTTGATTTCCAGTTTGCTCTGCCCGCCAACGCAAGCTGGCAAAAATCTCAACATTAGCAACAGGTATTTGGAGTCGCTTGGCGAACGCGCGAATCTGAGTCATCAAACAAGCCGTAAGGGCGCCGGTAAATAATGCCAAAGGGGGTGGCGCAGAGTTGTCACCCCCGTGAATTGCGCCCTCATCAGTAGCTACTGAAAACTTTTCCTTCGTGGTAACAAATTCCACATCAACATCACATCGCATCTTGCCACTGGATCGGGCTTTGCCCTCAAATACAATATCGAAGGTCTTCACATCTTCTACGCCTGGCATCTTCCAATATCCTCTTGGCGAATTTTTAGAACTAATTTTGCGGGAGGCATAGACCCACCAAAAACTTAGTCTATTGCATAATCAACTGGCCACTCGTACCCAACAGCCTGAACTTCTTCTATATATGCTCGCATGATTTCTGAACCCGGCATGTCACGCCCATTTGCCTCCTGCGCCATCTCATTTGGAAACTCCGCCAATGAGTTGCCCCAGCTTTGCCTAACTTCTTCAGGCAGCACACTAATAGTAGCGTTAGAGTTTTCTAGACTTTCTAACCCGATCGTCTGTGCTGTCTCTAATGCCTCTGCTGCTACAACCTCATATTCTTGAGAAACCTCCATTACGATTGCTCGCACTTCGGCAGGCAAATTCTGCAAAGAATCATTATTCATCGTCAAAACAACTGCCCCACCAATAGCGCCAAATCCGATCAATGTATAGTAAGGAGCAGGCTCATGAAATTTATAGCTATAATAGGCAGAAGGAAACATTAGCCAGCCATCATACACACCGGTTTGCATTGCAAGGTAGCCGTCCGGCAAAGATGACTGCACAGGAATCACACCAGCGTACTCAAGCCAAGGAAGATTAGGGCCCGCGCCGCCAATCTTGACTGCTTTTAGGTCATCGACACTACTCCACGGTATGGTGCTTCCAAGATGGTAATTATCATAACCATTTATGGCGAGCAGCTGTTGCCCATAAAGGTCGGTTAACTGATCTTCGAGCCAGGGATTTTTTTCATAAACCTTTCGGGCAACCTGGATTGCTTGAACGGCATCTTGAGGACCAAAAGGTGCGTAATAAGCGAAGTTGTGAATGAAAAGTTTTGCCGGCTCAAAACACACGCAATATGCACCAATATCTAAAACACCATTCTGCACAGCTTCAAGGGTTTCTGCCACCTGCGCAATCGAACCGCCATACCCTTCAACAAAATTAATCGTGTATTCTGTTTCTGCCTCCACACGGCGTTTAACCTCCGGAACGAAGAAATCTCTCATTTGCGTAGCATAAACAGATGGTCCAGCTGGATGGCCAGCCCCAATTCTTAGTGTTACTGAATTAGAGTCGGAACAACCGTACAGGAAAATCGTCCCGATCAATGTCGTTAACAGAGCTACGGATTTTAAAACGCTATTACGCATAAGTACTCACTCCTACATTATGTTTATATTAAAATTATATGCGTCTTACAGCTAAATCATAGCCCCTTAAACTGAGCATAGTATTTATTGCATCAACATATTTGTCGCGCAAAACAGTATCATGAAATCTGTCTATGCTCACTGGCAATATAAGCCTGTGATAGCAATGGCTCATGTCTTTGACCTTCTGTCTTCCAAAGGCGTGTCTATATGCATATCGCAACAAGCCCGAGAAACTCAACCAACATTTAAATAAGTAAAATGATTTGGGTTAAAGCAATTCGGTTAAATTGCTGTGCCGAATTTTATTTGATAGTCTCCGCCAAACAGTAATAAGTTACCGCTGTTTTTTACTGGGAATCAGAGGAAAGGCGGCGATTAGACATAGAACGACTGCCCTTAAATAAGCGTTCCATCCCGATTGATAATGTTGCCCCTAGTGGGCATTTAACGAACTCTGTACGCATCTAAACAAATGATCCGCAGAGTCACATGAGGACCCAAGCTTTGAGTAAAACATTAATTGCTGTTGCAGATTCGCCGTTTGTTAATTTGCAGCCTACAGAAAAAGTACTGGCCGCCCTGGACGCCGACATCCAAATCGCCAAGCAACCAACACCGGAAGCAATACTCGATGTTGCCCGCGAAGCCGATGGGCTAATGGTAACCTTTGCCAATCTAAGCAGGGAAGTTATTGAAGGGCTTGAACGCTGCAAGGTTATTGGCAGGTATGGTATTGGCGTGGACAACATTGATTTGGAGGCGGCAACCGAAGCCGGCATACAAGTCTGTTATGTACCCGATTATTGCCAAGATGAAGTCTCGGACCACGCAATGACCTTGCTGGTCAGCCTTGCCCGTAAAATCACCTACAGTAATTCGCTAGTCCAACAAGGCCGATGGGATGCAAAAGCGGTGGCACCAATGTTTCGCTTGCGCGGTCGCACCCTCGGGTTGGTCGGGCTGGGGCAGATTCCACAATCGGTCGTACCCAAAGCACAAGCTTTTGGATTAAATGTAATTGCATCTGATCCTTTTGTTCCACCAGAAGTAGCAAAGAATCTAGACGTTGAACTAGTTGAATTCGATGCCCTACTTGAACGTTCAGATTATATTTCAGTTCACGCTCCGCTAACTGAAAAGACCCACCATTTGTTTAGCAAAGATGCCTTTAAGAAAATGAAGTCCGAGGCATTAATAATTAATACCGCCAGAGGACCGTTGATTGATGATCAAGCACTAGCCGACGCACTGGATGATGGGCAAATCGGCGGGGCCGCGCTCGATGTACTCCCGATTGAACCTCCAGTCGACTCGCCGCTATTGAACCGGGATAACGTAATAATTACTCCACATACCGCTTTTTATTCTGTAGAGGCTCTAGTTGATTTACAAACCAAGGCGGCAGAAGATGTAGTTGCCGTCTTAAGCGGGCAGACACCTCGATATCCAGTAAACAAATTGGGTTAAAAGCCAGTAAACACACGTACGAGGAGCACAACTAATGAAAGCGATGGTCTTGCAATCTCCTGAGACATTGGTTCAGGGGGAAATCGAAAACCCTACAATTGAAGCTGGCAACACGCTAATAAAAATTACCCATTCTGGTGTGTGCGGTACCGACCTTAAAATCTATCAAGGTGGTATACCGGTAGACTACCCGCGCATCATGGGGCATGAAATGATCGGCGAAGTAGCCGAGGTAGGTGATGCAGAGGGGGTCGAGATTGGATCTAGAGTCATCATAGACCCAGTTGTTTATTGCGGCCACTGTTATCAATGCCAACGCGGGCAAACACAATTGTGTCCAACCGGAGCAATTTATGGCAG
>DNHK01000217.1 GCA_003485905.1 Gammaproteobacteria bacterium
CAGCCGCTTCTCGAGGGTCGGTGCCCGCCGTATTCGCGCCATCAGTTAGTAAGATTAATACTCGGCTTTCTGCGGGCCGATCTCTTAATCGTTTGATCGATAGCCCGATGGCATCGCCAATCGCCGTAGCATTCCCGGCAAAGCCCAACTGGGCTTCCGAAAGTTGTACCTGAACTGTTCGACTGTCGAAAGTAAGCGGTGTTTGCAAGTAGCCCTGTTGGCCAAAAAGTATTAGCCCGATACGATCCCCAATTCGTTGCTGTATAAAGTCACCAACAACTGCCTTGACCACTGTAATTCGATCAACATATCCATTGTTAACTTGCATATCTTTTTCACTCATTGAGCGAGAGATATCAACAGCTAGCATTAGGTCGCGACCTTCTTGGGGGAGGGGCACCGGTTCCCCAGTCCACATTGGCCGAGCAGCAGCTGTCAGCAAAGCGAGCCAAACTAAACCTGCTAGCATCCCCATCATCCATGTAGGAGTTTTACTACGAGTTTCTGCATCGCTAATGGCTTGTAGCTCAGCATAAAATGGTACTCGAACTGCTTGTGGCGCGCGTTCTCGAGCCGACAGCAGTATGCGCAATAAGAGCGGAAGGGGCGCTAAAGCAAATATCCAAGGCCATTCCCAACTAAACATTCTTGCTTCCTCTGTGTGAACGTACCCAAAGAGTGAGCTCTTGATGTAATTGCTCAATCGCAACTTTCGGCCTTGGCTTATAGCATTCAGACGTCAACGCTTCGACTGTGCTTTGCGATAACGGATGCTTTGCACGTGCAGTTAAACCTTTGATCCATTGTGGGCCGAACTCTGCCGCGATATTTTGTTCACCGAGACTTACAAAAACACGTTTTAAGGTTTGATTGCTGCGTTTTAAATATAAATCGGGTTCCGGTGTATCTCGCCATGCTTGGATAGCTAATTGAAATTGTTCAAGTGCAACTACTCGGTAACGGTTTTTGTAATGTCGTCTAACTAACCAGAAAATCAAACCTCCAAACAAAATTAACGACACCGCGATAACGATCCACCAACCTGTGGCCAATGGCCACCATTGGACTGCTGTGGGCATTGCTATGTCCCTCAACTGTTCTGCAAGAATGCTTTGTAAATCAGGATTCATATACAATCAATAAAGCATTATTTTCGAAATATTTGGCTAAGCGTACGGCGGGGGTCTGCGTCCGTGGCAATTTGTGTATATAGTGCTCGCGATCTGGTGGCAGCTTTTAGTAGTGCGGCCTGGCGGGTCTGGTATTGTTGCTCAAATGAAGCCCTGACACTTGCTGAAAGCTGCACCGATGAACGGTTTTTGCCGTCACTAATAGCCACCTGACCAGAGAATGGTAGTTGTTGTTCTAATGCATCGGCAATTTGAATTAAGCTGATGTCCGTGTGACGGCCTAGCATACTTAGGGCCTTGGCTGCGGCAGGATCGAAATCATGGAAGTCGCTTATGATAAAAATCGCAGTTCCTGGCCGGGTTAGCCTGCGACATTCTTCTAAGACCTGAGCAATTGTCTTTTTGGATGTTGAGTTTGATTTAGAATCGTTGCGTTCTATTTCGGGCTGCGGCAATTGTTGGTTGTACGACACCAAGTCGCGAACAAATCTGAGCACCGCGTCCTTAGTCCGTTTGGCACGAATATCACTTTCACCGTAGTCGCTGATAACCTGACCACCGATACGATCGCTACCAGCTAGTGCAGCCCAGGCGATGGCGCTGGCAATTTCAGCGGCGAGCACAGATTTAAATCGCTCGGAGGAACCGAAGAACATACTATTGCGCTGGTCCACTACAATGTGAACCGGCCGTTCACGTTCTTCGCAAAACAATTTGGTGTAGGTACCTCCAGCTCGAGCAGATACTCGCCAATCTATATTTCGTATGTCATCACCCGGTTGATAAGGGCGAACTTCTTCGAATTCCATTCCGCGGCCACGAAACCTAGACCGAGTTTCACCGAGCAGCATTGATCGAGCAGCCTGTCTTGCAAACAGTTTAAGGTCGCGCGCCCAACCTCTACTGGAAAGTAAGGTGCCGAGATCGACGTATACACCTGAGGTATCGTGTTTGCGTGCGGTATCGGACATGATAATTATGGGATCGTGGTTGTTGGTCGTTTAGGAATTGCCTGCGTATGAATTAAGCGCTAGGTACCAGCCTTAATAGTTCATCGACTACCTGGTCAACATCTTTCCCATCAGCTTCGGCCTCAAAGTTCAGTATTAGCCTATGCCGCAAGCAATCATGCGCGACCGATTGGATATCATCTGGGGAAACGTAATCCCTATTATGTAACCAAGCGTGGGCTCGGGCGCAGCGATCAATTGCTATAGTGGCGCGTGGGCTGCCTCCATACTCAATCCATTCAGCAAGCTCAGTACTATATGAAGCGGGATTTCGAGTGGCTAAAATAAGTTGCACTAGATACTCTTCAACAGATTCAGCCATATGAATGTTTAGCACCTCTTTTCGCGCGGCAAAAATAGTATTTTGCGCGACTAACTGGGTCGGTGTTGGAGGAGCCGAAGATACAGCTTCGCCGCGGGTAAGTGCGAGAATTTGACGTTCGGCACTGGTGTCCGGATAGCCAATCTTTATGTGCATCAGGAAACGGTCCAGCTGTGCTTCTGGTAATGGATATGTTCCTTCTTGTTCAATTGG
>DNHK01000226.1 GCA_003485905.1 Gammaproteobacteria bacterium
CCGCCGAGCGCCTCCTCTCTGGGAAATTCCGTAGGTCACTGGGACGGACGCACACTTGTAGTCACCACTGACACTATAAACTACCGATATCTGGATGAATTCGGTACACCGCAAAGTGAGTCCGTTCGGGTTCTCGAGAAGTTCACACTTAGCGAAGATGGCCAATACCTTGATTGGGATGCACTAGTGACCGATCCCGACACTTTTACTGAACCGTTTGTTTTAGCCACCGCCCGCTGGCAATGGTTTCCGGGTGAGACACTGCAGAGCTACGACTGCGAGGAAACAGACGATCTTCTTGATCCCTAAAAACCTAACTCACCGTTCAAAGGAGCTGGATGAAACATTTTGCATAAATTGAGGAACAACATGAGCAAAAACACCAACGCGGGTAACGCCCTAAGAAATACTACCAGATCAACATCTATTGCAGGACTAATTGCATCGTTACTTACCGCATCCCTACTCGCCACCAGCACACTATTCGCCCCGCCCAGTTCCGCGCAACAAGATAATTGCTTCGGTGGCAATGATCTCGCACTAGTCAATGGAAATATCCATACCCTCGATGAAAGTAACACCGTGGCAACGTCCGTGCTGGTACGCAATGGAGAAATTCTGCACTTAGCAGGAACGGATTATCAAACTAGTTCCTGTACCGATGTTATCGATCTGGATGGCCGTACGGTTATACCAGGCCTGATAGACAATCATGTCCATTTTGTACGAATCCAAAATCGCCCAGGCTACGATACGCGAGAAATCGAATCAACATTCTCCACTGCGGAGGTACTGGCGACGATCTCATCCAAAAGCGAGTCGGTTCCGCAAGGCGAACTGATCACAGGCATTGGCGGGTTTATCACAGCCCAATGGGCAGAAGGACGCTTTCCAAGCATGGCGGAGCTTGATCAAACCGCGCCTGACCATCCCGTATACCTATCTGCTTTTGGATTTGGGCCGGGACAAACAAATACTGCCGGGCGTGACCTAATCAACAGCCTAGGCGGAAAAGTTAACTTAGATGGGTCTATCGCTAGTCGTGAAGACACCGCACTGGCCTATGAAGTATTAGCGGCATCTATCGATGACTCTCATCGGGAGCGCCAACTTGCTGATGTAATTGGCTGGGCTAACAAAGTTGGACTTACTACGGTGATGGATATGTCTGGTACGGTTCCAGGAGTCGGCTTTCTAGACCAACGTACTGGCTACAATCCAATCGTAAAAATGGCGCGAGAAAACCGTCTAAACCTGCGCACTCGGCTGTACTTCCCTGCTCTCGATGAAGATGCAGAACTCTCGCAGTTACAAGGCAGGTTGGACAATAGTTTTAATAATTTCGGCTCCGATATGCTACGAACAGTTGGTATCGGAGAGTGGTCAGTTGGTAGAACCTTATTTAATCAACAACCTCTAAGCGAAGCCGCCGCTAATGCACAACGCCGGATAGCTGAACGCGGCTGGGCTTACCACCAACATCTTCATAGCCCTGAAGAATTCGATGCACATCTCGACATATGGGAATCACTCGACCCAGAATTTGATTTATCATCATTGCGCTGGACTGCCGGGCACATGAGTGGTGTAACACCGGAACTTGTTAAGCGAATCGTTGCGCTAGGTCTAGGTATTGGCGCCCACGGCCAGCCGATCCTTAGGCCGTCTGGAGATGCTGGCGGACCTCCGTGGCGCACCATCATTGAAAGTGGTGCCGTTGCGCTTGGTGGTGGTTCTGATGGCGCAAGGATTTCGCCATTTAATCCTTGGTCGATGATTTACTACATGGTGACGGGGGTTAACGCGCAGAATAAACTGGTTAACGATGGCCAGCAGATTACTCGTCAGCAAGCGCTAAAATTATATGCCTCGGCACAGCAAGGTTGGTTTACCGGAGAAGATACTAAGCTAGGTGGTATAGCCATCGGACGATTCGCGGATTTGGTGGTATTAAACAAGAATTTCTTTGACAAAGAATTAGTTCCAGACAATGAGATTCGAAGCATGCAAGCTTCTTTAACGATCGTTGGTGGGCGTATTGTTTATACCGATGGAACATTAGCCATCCCGTAAAAGTACCAAAAAACCTACCCGATAAAAAAAGCCCGGACTGAACAATTAGACCGGGCTTTTTGTTATCTAGCTTAGATAATTAGTTGGGGTAAATACTTGGTAGACGATCTACCCGATACACAGACCAACCTAGGCCTTCATCCTTAAACTGCATTTCCCAAACCTTCTCTCTAGCATCATCACTGGTTACTTCAAACCAACTGGCCCAACGCTGAGCCTGGCCGGGAGGTACATTGGTATTAGTCCCAGGAGCGGTTTCACGCGCACCAGAATTAATTAGAATATTGCCTGTAGTAGGCAACCAGTCAATATCACCAAGATATCGATTATAGAAATGCTCTTGCTCCGGTCCGTAAACCCATGGCTGCGAAACTTCCATGGTTTCTTCGTTCACGGCATACTCAACCCCACGCGAATAACTATCAGCAAGAGCCATGCTGTCCTCGTAAGGCATGGTGCGATCTACGCCATTATCAAATAACAACAAAGTGCCACGACCACTATGAGAAACAGCGTGGTGTTTGTAGGACCATTCCACATCGCCAACCGGGGTCAGCAGCTTGTCAGCATATTCCTCACCCCAGGCTTCATGAGTTCCCAATATCCAAACCAGCTCACCGCTAGTCATAGATACTTTCAATACTGCATTTTGGTAAGGCATAGACATAATAAAGGAATTATCAGACTCATCGTAAATTATGGCATTGCCATGGGTGTAGTCATATACGATGCCTTCGTAGCGGCCTTCGTAATGAGCCGCATAATAATCTTCACGCAGAGAACCGTGAGTAATACGGTAAGGGTCTATAAGATCGAGAAGTTTCCATTCGTTAACAACCTCACCCGCACGGGTAATCTCAATAATGACATCACCAACCAGCTGAGCGCCGTCTTGGCGCGGAGCGTCTGCATCGCGGGTACTGGTATGCCAATTGTCGTAAGCACGCACCTCTGAACTCATCACCAATAAATTACCATTCGGGATTTCGATCATATCGTGATGAATCGAATCGCTCTCAACTGCAATACTGCCTTCAGCAGGGTTTTTTGCAGTTCCGGTGAAGTGCCAACGATTAACGATGTTACCTAACAGGTCAATCTCGACCATACCACCCGTTCCGGGCCAGATTTCATAGAGGAAATTACCATTACTAATTCTTTTAATATCGTGCAATTTATGACCTTCTGGCTCGTAGTACCAAATAGTCTCACCTTCGTTGTCGACAATTACCGCGGGTAGTGAATCGCCCCAATTTTCCGGCCACCGTCCATTTACGTTAAACAGATTTACGCCTGGTTCCATGCGCTCAGGCTGGCTCACAACAACATGTGGTCGGGGGTACATATCGGGTAACGCCGGCGTTTCAAATACCTGACCATCAGTTACCGTAGTATTTCCAGCAGCATCAGTTAGCGTTGCAGTAATTGTGTGAGCAAGGCTTGCCTTCATGCCCACAACTGGAAGTTCATGAGATGTAGACATATCCGCACCCATGCTCTGTGACCAAGATCTAGAGCCATCATCAAAACCTAGCACCACGCTAGCAGGTTCATCCGTTGTAAAACTAAGAACAGCGGCGAGTGGAACAGTAGGATTTGGGTTTTGGACTAAACTAAGATTACTCACCACAGGACCAGCGGTATCAGCCGCAGGCGACGCACTCTCTGCATCCGGCATTGCGGTTTCCGCCGTATTTGCTGCTTCGTCTGTTGAACTACCGCAACCGTACAGCAAAGTGGCTGATCCGAATATTAACGCTGTAAACAATTGTTTACCTTGAAACATGATATTGATACTCCTAATTTAGGCCTGTTCAAAAAACACTGAATGAGACAGTGTACAGGCTCGTACATAACTTAATTTAAAGAGGTGTGGAACGAACTACTGCCTCGTTTAACTAAAACAACTTAAACAGAAAGCACAAATGATTATGCTTCGTAAAACTTGCTATAGTGGGCTATTTCGTGGCGCTAAAGGTATATCAAAGCACTGTTTTTTGCAATGATTTAGCCTAACTAACATGGTTCACTCTTTAAACCTTATCCCGTTTTTATATCATAGAAACAATGTCTTAGTTTATAACCGACTCTAATTATATAAAATCCCTATCTTACTTGGTGTACCATAATTCGATACATTTATATCACGATGTAATCTCCTCTTGTTCCCTAACCATCATTGCGCTATCTTCTGAGATCTTAAAAAATCCACCAATATTCTTTGTAAGAGGGATTAAATGCAGTTAGATTTTTTCGTCGTGGTAGCGCTTACAGGCTTGTTAGCAGCATACCTACATTTAGTTATGGGCCAATGGGCGGATCGAATAGGGCTAATTCGGTTAGATTTTTCCCGTGTCATGGCCGACCTTACTTTTGGTAAGTCGATGGAAGGAGAAGCACCTTATTGGGCAGGCTTTATGGTTGTTATGCTTAATGGTGTGTTCCTTGCATTACTGTACGCAACAGTTATAGGGCCGCACCTACCTGGGGAACCAGTTATCAGGGGCTTTTTGTATGGGATCATTCTATTTTTTGCATCCAGCTTGTTTTTTATACCAGTGTATATCAAAGAAGGGTTTTTCCTGTCTCACGTCTCATCGAAGGCGTGGATTTCAGTGCTTATGGTACATCTCGTATTTGGATTGGTCGTAGGCTGGCTTAGTCCAGTTCTTTCGTAAAACAAATCTGCAGCAAATAGTCGTAGATCAATAACCAAATTACCTGACTAAGCAAGCGAAACCCTCTCCTATATTCAAGGTCAGTACACCAAACATTCAGGAATTTATTATGAACACAGGAATCCTAATAGCAGTTCTAATATATGAGATAGGTATTATTCTCGGTGTTGGACTTTGGATCGCCCGGCGTGAAGCCAAACACCCTAAACGTGAAGGCGATTTTGCATTAGCGGGACGCGATTTGCCTGTTCCGGTAGTTGCAATCACTTTGGCCCTCACTGTACTAGGTACAGCGCATATTCTAGGCGTATTCGAAATGGCATGGGTGTTTGGCGCTGCAGCCGTGTGGTTTAGCATCGCCCATGTCATCTTACTAGTTCTGGTTTGCCTTTCCACCGGTCTATGGGTGCGCCGTTTAGGCTTGACCACCGTCCCTGAGATATTGGATATGCTTTATGGCCGCGGCACAAGGCTACTTGTTTCTTGCACCATGGCAGGAGTCATATTCGGAATTCTGACCATTGAGACTCAAGGTATCGGTATTATTATTTCATCCATGACTGGCTGGACTATTAAAAATGGTGCGGTTGTAGGAGGCATATTAGGGATATTCTATGTGGTACTAGCGGGCATGAAAGAGATTGGCT
>DNHK01000434.1 GCA_003485905.1 Gammaproteobacteria bacterium
CGGTCTTCTAGCAATAGATGGCATTCCAACCCAAGCTTGGCCGCTATCGCCGCTGTTTGACGCGCATGATTTGACTGAGTAGCGCCTTGAGTAATGATTGTATCGGCACTTTGGTCTAATGCCTCCGCCAATAAGAACTCCAATTTGCGGGTTTTATTTCCACCCCCAGCTAGGCCGGTGCAGTCATCTCTCTTAATCCAAAGGTTCGGCCCTCCGAGTGCTTTGCTTAATGCTGGCATCGGTTCTAGCGGTGTAGGTAGGTGCGCGAAGTGTAATCTTGGAAATCTAGATAAATGCATAGGGCATAAATATTAAGGTTTTACTTGTTCGAATCGAATCAACAGTATAGGTCAAGCATCGGTGCTATTGCCAATAGCTTGTAAGGAAGTTCTCTAGGCCTTGCTCGTACCGTGCGACTGCTTCAAGATAGGGCTTTAGTTTGGTGTAAATAATAAATGGCTGACCAGAAACAAGAACTAGTGCCAGGAATATTGGGTGGAATGGGCCCACAAGCGACACTGGATTTTATGGCAAAGGTGCTACGACGCACTGATGCCAAAGCCGACCAGGACCATTTACGCTTACTTATTGACCATAACCCTAAAGTACCTAATAGGCATGCCTCGATTGATGGTTCAGGAGAAGATGTAACACCTTATCTGTTAGAGATGGCGACAAATCTCGAGCGGAGTGGAGCGGATTTTATAGTAATGGTTTGCAACACAGCGCATGCGTACCAAGATGCTATCGCAGACAGTCTATCTATCCCGTTTGTTAGCATAATTGATGAGGTTGTAAATGAATTAAATGAGAATACGGCTGATATTCCCGTTATAGGGGTAATGGCCACAGAAGGATCGCTGAATGCGGAACTATACCAAAATGCCCTGTGTAGCTCTGGGTACCCGATAAAAGTATGGAATAAAAAACATCTAGATGAGTTTATGGAACTGGTATACAGAATTAAAGCAGGAAATGTCGATAAACAGTCGAGTGCAAAGATGCAAGGCTTGGCTAATGTGCTTGTTGATCAAGGAGCGGATATTTTGCTTGCCGGATGTACGGAGATACCGTTGGTCCTTAACGCAAAATGTTTACCGTTACCGCTGTATTGTTCAACCGATGTTCTTGTGTCGCGCGTGATTGATTATGCGCAAGGGCTTCGTAAATTTAAAGAATAGCAATTAGTTGCTATGAAAGCGTAGTTAATTTAATAGATTTCAATTTAATCCTAATAGGAATCCCAAGAGTAGGCGCTAAGTTGGTACATCCAGCCATAGATTAGTACTACCAATACATATAATTTAACATAATATATATTATACGACATTCATAATATAGCGTAGGGTGTATACATATCGTGATTTCTACCAGTCGAACCCTTTCTACTAGCCCGCTACGGGCTCTGCGTGAGAAAATAATCTGAAAAAGTTTTCTGTCGTGGCCTCAGCAAGCTCGTTAAAGCTGATCCCTCTAAGTTCGGCAATATATTCGGCTGTGTGTTTAACGTAAGCAGGCTCATTAGTTTTTCCTCGAAACGGTACTGGCGCCAAAAATGGAGCGTCAGTTTCAACCAATAATTTATCTAACGGCGTACGTTCGGCAACTTCTTTTACTTTTGTGGCGTTCTTGAATGTCACTATCCCTGACATGGATATATAAAAACCAATATCTAGAGCTTTTTTTGCTACGTCCCAGTCTTCTGAAAAACAATGCATAACGCCACCGCAGTCAGAAGCGTTACTTTCCTTAAGAATTTTCATTGTGTCTGAGGCCGCATCTCGTGTGTGAATTATCAGAGGTTTACCAGTTTCTTTACCCGCTTCTATATGCGTGGTGAACCTTTCGTGCTGCCATTTCAAGTCTCCCTCTGACCGAAAATAGTCCAATCCTGTTTCACCAATTGCGACAATGCGCTTATGACTAGCTAGTTTGATAAGCTGATCAACACTAACAACGTCTGATTTAGGTTCATTTGGGTGGATGCCAACCGATGCAAAGATGTGCTTATGGCGTTCGGCAAAACTAAGAACCTGAGGAAAATCTTCTAGATTTACGCTGACGCAAAGCATGTGCCCGACACCGTTAAGCCTCGCGTTTTCTAATACTGCATGTTCATTTTCTGCCAGATCAGGGAAATTAATGTGGCAGTGAGAATCGACCAGTTTCATCTGAAATACCTAATTATGTAGAATTTAGGTGTAAAACCCCGCTATTGGGTACTTTTTACATGGTATGGGTAGGCTTTTTAGAGGTTAATTGCCCCGTAAGGCGCGTTTCTATCAAGTTTCGAATCGAATCCTTATTATCACCAGTAAACTGTACTCCTACGCCCTGCTGTCTATTCCCTGTGGCTCCAGCGGGTGTAATCCATACAACTTTGCCCGCTATGGGAAGCTTATCGGAGTCATCCAAGAGTTTTACCAACAAATATACTTCATCACCTAAGCTATAGTCCTTCGTGCTGGGAACAAATAATCCGCCGCCTGCGATGAATGGCATATAGGCCATATACAAGGCCTGATCATCCTTAATACGTAATGATATAACCGCGGGTCTAGATCCTGAGTTTTGTTGAGATTCTGTATCAGCCATTTCGTTGATTTTCAGTTGATTTTTCCAGCATTCGCCAGATCAAACGCGAGCGATTCTATGATCAATAACTGGTCACTTGTGCCCGCCATTAGTTGAGCTGCTTTCTGAGTTTGATGCCACATCAAAAATAGCTTTTGCGAGTTTAGTCGTTTTCCCTGACGGTGCAACCATTGCTTCTGCGCTCTATAAAAAGCCGGTTCAGCATGTTCACTAACCCGGCAACGTATTAAGTCCGAAAACAACCGCTGTGTAAGCTGAATGATTAGCTCCGGAGCTTCTTTATGCCATAGCTTTGCTGCACTAAGGGGTGTCATCTTACCAACAAGTACGTCGCATAATTGGCGCAGTAGCTTCGAGTGTCGATCGCGATCTCCTGATTGATGGAGCATTAAAGCGAGAAGTGGTGCCCCCCCAGCAAATGCCAATAACTCTTCGACATTCTCAATTTCGGGTTGCCCTACCTCTGACGTAACCGCCTCACGCAACCAGTTTTGTGAGATTTCACTGTTAGGAGTTTTAAAATATATAGACGTGCATCGGCTCCTAATGGTCGCGGGCAAGCTTTCTGGTTTATCACTAATTAACAAAAATACCGTATCACCAG
>DNHK01000279.1 GCA_003485905.1 Gammaproteobacteria bacterium
AAATCATCAACCGCGACAATGTTATATACATCCAAATCGTACTCGCGACCATAAACCTCTTCGTCCCACTGCATAGATTTGCGCAAAGACCGCATCGCGTGGTCACACTTTTCTACATTATGATGCTCTGTATAAATTCTTAGGATGATCTCCTTTCCGCCCATAGTCACAAAGCTATCTTCTATTTGGCCTAAATCTCCAGCTACAAGGGCAAACAAATAACTGGGCTTTGGCCAAGGATCTTCCCATTGTGCCCAATGCCGTCCATCATCCATTTCTCCTTTCTCGGTGGGATTACCATTGGACAAAAGCACTGGGTAGAGTTTGTGATCGGCCACTATTCGCACAGAAAAAATCGACAGCACATCCGGCCGATCTGGAAAAAACGTAATTCTTCGGAAACCCTCAGCTTCGCACTGCGTACAGAAGTTTCCGCTGGATTTATACAAACCAGATAACTGAGTATTTTCTTGAGGTTTAATGAGGACGGTAGAAACTAATTCAAACTTATCAGGAACCTCAGCAACAATTAGTTGATCACCCACCAATTGGTACTCGGTCTCATCAAGCTGCTTACCATCAAGTTCCAGACAGGTTAATTCAAGTTGTTCTCCGTCAAGCACTAGTGGTGCGTGAGTCTCACCATCTGCATTTCTACGCAGGGTGAGCTTACTAATAACTGAAGTAACCGTCTCACCGAGTTCAAAATCAAGCGCTACAGTGTCGACCAAAAAATTTGGCGTACGATAATCCTTTAAAAAAATGGTTTTATTTGCTGCAGAAGGCGCAGCTGACTGATCAAGCATAGGAACAAGCACCAAAACAAAAAATCGCTAACAGACTATCAGTTCCCTCAAACCGATACAGCAAAAGTTAAGTAAAAATCACACCCTAGAAGCGGGAACTAATTAGACCAATCTCTCACCTGCGAACAGTTAATTCACTTGCCAATGTGTCCATACCGGCGTGCAGGGTTGGGGAATCTCAGGGCCCCCTCCTAGCGGTGCCCATATCTGAGTAGGGTCATGAAAATCTGACCCTTTTGAGGCAAGCAATCCATATTGAGCGCTGATGTTGACCATATCTCTCAACTGGTTAGCATTGGTGTTTCCAGAAATAACTTCTATTCCACACCCTCCGGCCAACTTAAACTCTTCTACCAAAGCGCATAAGCGTGTACGGGTAAACTTATAACGAAACGGATGTGCAATAACAGCAACGCCACCAGCTTCGACAATAATCTGAACCACATCAGCCAGTGGCAACCACTCCACGCCAACCCAAGCGGGTTTACCGGTGGCCAAATATCGTTTAAATGCTTGTTTAATATCTTTGGCACACCCAACTTCAACTAAATGGCGCGCAAAGTGTGTTCGAGTCGGAATTTCTGTATCCGCCCAAACCATTGGCTCAATTTCACAGTTAGACAAACGATCATTAATTTTAGTCGCTCGTTGTTCACGTGCTTTAAGGTTTGTCTTCAGACCGCGCTTTAGCACCTCATTGTCTGGTTGAACTGCCAGTCCTACAATATGAATAGTTTGTCCTTTCCAGGTAGCAGATACCTCAACGCCATTGATCAGGTTAATCCCGAGTAATTCTGCTGCTTTATGCCCCTCAGTTAGACCAGACGTTGTGTCGTGGTCGGTCAGAGCAATAGTATTAACCCCTCTCTGATGGGCTGCTTGCATAAGATTTGCTGGCGACAGCACACCATCTGAAGCATCAGAGTGAGTGTGTAGATCGTAGATAAGTTCAGTCAACTTCTACTTTTGCCCTTGGGCAGCGTTGAGCCCGATAAATTGTGATTCGGAGTCATCTAAATCCACCCCATCAGTAAGAAGATCATCAACGTCCGGGACCAAATCGTAACGAAACAGCTCGTCGTAAATTGCCCCATCTTGCGTAAGAGTACTTTCAAACAGCGCCATTGCGGGCGCGATATCTGACATTCCAATAGACACTGATGGCAGACTCATTTCGCGCCGACCATGCCCTCGCAAACGCCCTAACGTTATGTGTGGCACAAATCGACGTTTTTCTACATAAATCCCAATATCTTTAGCCGCCCTTTCTACTTGATGATGCAATTCAACCAACGCATCACCAGGGCTCAGTATAGCCGCCAACAGTTTAGGGCGTTTCCCATAGGGAAATAAACTTAATGAATCGACTTTTAGCTCAACGGATGGACAAGAAGAAGCTATCTCTTCTAAGTGCCAGTCCAATGAATCTAATTGGGATTGCTCACAGTCACCCAAAAACGCCAGTGTTACATGCAAATTATCTTCGTCGACCCAACGAACCCTCGCTTCCTTATCCTGCACTGATAAACGTGCAATATCATCCCCGACCCTAGTGGCTAGAGAATTCGGCAAACACAAAGCAACAAAACTGCGAATCGACATAATAATTTACGACCAGCGGTACCGAATTTTTGATAGAACATCCTAGAAACTCGACAAACAATACGCTTAATATCCAACGAAGAAAAGTAATCATGCGCCTTTTTCATAGACTTGTAATTTAGTGGTATTTCTAATTAACTGGGCCTTCGAAAATTGGCTGCAGGCGTATACTTGTAATTACTCCCATGGACTCCAGACATTCAATACGCGATAAAGAACTTATCGCATTACGCATGGAACATCGTGATCTTGATTATGCGATCGAACAATTACAACGAGACGCTTTATTCGATCAACTTCAATTGCGTCGACTTAAAAAAAAGAAACTTGTTTTGAAGGATACCATCGCTAAATTAGAGAGTGCCGCTATCCCTGACCTGCCCGCCTAACACTTACACGCGTGCAAGACGCGGATGAAAGCACCCTAATCGGAGTTTAAATATCCGCGGTATGACCCCATCTATTCTGAGTAGCCCAGCTAATTTAAATTGCCCGGATGTAATCTATATCATGAATAAACTGTCGGTACTCGCAATACTTGTATCATGCCTAATCATCAGCGCCTGCACTCAGGAAACCCAAAATCAATTTGGCCGCGCCGTACAAAACTGGACCGGTACAAATGGCGTACTTGAAATTTATGCTGGCGACAAATTGGTAAAACGCTTTTTAGACATCGATAAGTTAACCACTGCCGAGGCGACTCAGGGTAGCGCGCCCCGACCTTATCGCTATGGTTACGGTGTTATCGATCTCAACCTAAACGGCGATATAGACGCTGGAGAGAAAAAGGTTTATTTCGAATTTAGCGATTACTCTACTTCATATATATTTTTCGAATCACCGGGCTAGAGTTAAGATGTAAATTACTCAGCGTTTTATTTTGCGCACCATAATTGCGCTAGCGCTATACTTAGGCTTCCTAGCGTAAACCTAAGCCAGCTCCATTCGCCAACAGTTTGAATCTAGCTTCTACAAACATTAGCTTCCCATCATTTGCCGCAAGGCACGGTGCGGCCTTCGCCATATTTGCGCTGCTCGCGTTCTTGTGGCTGTGGGATGTCCTAATACTCGACAAAAGTTTAAGCGGGTTCGATATTATTCTTGCCGAAGAAGGTTGGAATTCGGAATACCCCTGGCTTGGTGTCCATGATCATGGCTTGATCGATTCCCCAACCGCCCACCAACCGTTTCGAAATATGGAGTGGTCCGCATTCCGCCAAGGCTTAACGCCGACATTTAATCCTTACATATTCTCAGGAACAGATTGGAAAGACGCAGGAATCGGAGCCTTTGTTACCGCATTTCCCCAGGTACTAACCGATACTATAAACGCCTTAGATTGGGTTTTATGGTTTCGGTTAACCGGTGCAGCATTCCTCATGTACCTTTGTGCTCTCGCTTTTGGGGCAAATCGGATGGTTGCGGGGTTTACAGGGATCGCGTGGGCTTTTAATCTGCATCAGCTCGTATGGCTGCAATTCCCACAGCACTTAAGTACAAAGATGTGGATCCCAGCCTTATTCGGGCTAGGTTTCTTACTCTTAAAAGGCGCCCGAGACAGACTCAGTTTACTTTTATTTGTAACCGTAAATCTTATTTTTGCAACCTCCGGCTACCACCAAATTGTTTTATATACCTACCTTGCTTTTGGTCTGTTTTTTAGCCTTTATTTGGCATTCGAACGTTACACTCCTTGGCGAGAGCGCCTATCGTCCTGGGTCCTATTACATGGATTGATTCTGGTAGCTTCATTATTTTGGGCTATATCGATGCTGGTTGAGGCCAGCATGATAAACGAAGGCCTGCGCGGTGCTCAGAATTGGCGTGGCATGGAAGAACTGGCAGAAGCCAATGTAGATACAGCAATTCAAAGCCTACTCGCGTTTCTCCCCCCATTTGAAGAAGTTAAAAGGCTCTACAATCCATTTTTTTACGGTGGCGTGAATCTTGAGTACTTTAAAAACCCTCATTCAAACAATGTTGAATATTTGGGGTATGCAGGAGTACTAACGGTCACATTTGCGTTGGCCAGTATTGCTCTTCTAGCGCAGCCAAAACAACGGCCAATGTTTATGGCTGCACTAATAACATTTTGTGTGGTCATTGCTGCTATGTACCGCTCGCCACTAATGAGTTGGTTTATGTTGAATATTCCACTTGGAGGCAAGGGCAATTTCACTCGATTTATAACTCTAGAATTGTTTTTTCTCTGCCTGTTCGCAAGCTGGGGCCTAAGTTGGCTAAGCCGGCAGGCAGACAACCTCAGTGCTTTTAGTAAAGCGGTTTGTGCAGTGGTGTGCATAACGCTGCTAATACCAATTGTAGGGAGTTTCGTTGGACAAGAATATCCAATCACATTGCTTCTTCGTCCCGCAGCACTACTTTGTGGATTCCTTATTTTTGGCGTCATATTCATTGTTCTCGCTCGCGACAGGCTCGGACCTTGGACAATTGAATATGGATTGGCCGCAGCTGCGGCAATCATACTTGTTGCTGACCTATATCAAGCTGGGGCAGGGCTAAATACTCGTCTCGACAACGATTACATTTTTCCGACAAATAGTACGCTTCGATATATTCAAGCCGACGATTCAGTTTTTCGTGTAGCCGTCGATTCACAACAGAACGACTACCATTCCAATGTCCTGAGTTTTTATGGAATCCCAGAAGTATCTGGTTACCTAACTGTTTTGCCTAACCAATATAGCCAGTTTATTTCTTCCGTTGCGCCCAATACCGGAGTTAGTTTGAACGGAATCATGCACCTGACAGAGCCCCCGATTGAACTGCTGGCACAGCTAAACGTAAAGTACCTAATTAGCGAAAACGTCAGAAATGACCCCCTACTAGAGCACCTGTTTTTTGCTAATAATCATCATCTTTACCAGCTAAGAAATGTTGCGAATAGAGCGTGGTGTGCAGAGGCTATCATCAATCACGAAAATCAGGAGCAGGCACTTTCCGCCTATGCTGGTGCATTAGGCAATACGTCCTATCCTGCAATGACGAGCCTCGATGCCGAAGGTCTACAAACAGGCACCTGTGAAATTGTTAGCGAGGAAGCACTGCTAAACGGGTATCAAGCAACTATTACCGCCAGTAAAAACCAGCTCGCGGTATTGTCTTATCCATACAGTTCGCGTTGGCGCGTAACCGTCAACGGAGTTGAGGCGGACTACTTTCAAGTGAATGGAAATTCAATCGGATTAAAACTAGATGCGGGTCAAAACCAGATAGAACTACAACATCAAGACAAGTTGATCATTTCCAGTAACGGAGGGCTAATACTGTTCGCTCTGGCATCATGTATTTTAGTATGGCGCCGCAGAGACACCTTCGCAGGACAGCTAATTATTTTATTCGCAGTCGTAATTTTTGTGCGTACGTCCACCCTAATACCCGGGTTGCAAAACGACTCCATTACTGAACGCAGTGCTATCAAGAGTGCCTTGCCTGTACTTGTTGGCGCTAAGGAAGAACACGCTCTAGAGTCAGTATCCACTCCACTCATCCTAAACCAGAAAACTACCTTCCCACTCACGGTTGCAGCACCCGACTTACGGCGCATACGCATACTGCCCGCTTTATATGCGCGCGACAATCTACGTCAAAAATTAGAAATTGAAATTAAGGACCCCGCAGGAAACAGTATATTTTTGAAGCAGTTTGATGGCAGCCGGGTTATGGATAGCAAATGGCTAACACTGGATATACCCCAGAGTCTTGACCTCAATGGTGAGCTAATGCTGGCGATTACTCTGCTTGGCGATGACCCCGAACCAGTTTCACTTTGGCTGGACACCAATGGTCAGGCCACACACCAATTATTCTCCGAATACTCGCCGAAGCAACAACTCTTAACGGACTAGCTGGCTAACATCACCTGTCAAAACAAGATACCTTCTGAATCACCGGGCAGATCAAAGGAACAGGTAATAGCGTTAATCTTATTGTTATGGCTTGGTACCGTATTCCCGTAGTCTGTTCCTGCAATGGTTTAACGGCAAGACCTAACTAGTTCGATATTCTTCCCTGATATCCAAATCTGGAAAAAACTCGTCTAAATGCACCGACAAACCATTACTCTGCACTATACGAACATGATGCCTGTTGAGATCACGCGGTGAAGAAACACCACAAGAATGGGCAATCAGCCCCACACCATAACGCATCCGCTCAACGAATTTATTAACTCGAACGGATTTTTCAGCTGGATTTAAACCCTTCTGTAAGCGTTTGCTGTGCGTGGTTATGCCGGTTGGGCAAGTATTCTTATTGCATTTCATTGCTTGAATACACCCCAAAGCGAACATAAACCCTCTTGCAGACACCACATAGTCAGCACCAGCACAAAGCGCCCACGCAACATCGGCCGGTGTCACCAATTTACCCGAGCTAACTACACGAACCCTATCCCGAAGACCATATTCTCGAAGAATATCAACAACGGTCGGCAATGATTCAAATAACAATACTCCTACGTTATCCATTAGTGGCATTGGTGCAGCACCAGTACCTCCATCGCCACTATCTATAGTAATAAAATCGGGTGCGCTCTCAATACCACGTTTGTGTATTTCTTCGCATAACTCCTCTAACCACTTTTTGGCGCCAAGAACGGTCTTAAAGCCTACCGGCTTGCCGGTAACTTCACGGATATGACCGATCATATCGAGCAGGCTTTGTACCGAATCAATCTCAGGATGTCTATTTGGGGAAATACTATCTTCTCCGACCCGAATACCTCGAATTTTCGCGATCTCTTCGCTGACTTTAACCCCAGGCAGCATACCGCCCTTCCCTGGCTTAGCTCCTTGTGCCAGCTTCAATTCGAACATACGTACATTTTCATGTGCGGCAATATTCCGAAGCTTTTCATCGGAAAGATTTCCATCTTCGTCACGAACACCATATTTTGCGGTGCCAATTTGAAACACCAAATCACAACCGCCTTCTAAATGCATTTCGCTTAAGCCACCTTCGCCAGTGTTGTACCAGCAGTTTGCAAGCTTGGCACCTTTAGATAACGCTCTTATGGCGGGCCGAGATAGGGCTCCATAACTCATACCCGATATATTGAACACCGAGTTCGGTTCATACGGATTTCTGGTTCCGGCTCCAATCGTTAAACTTTCGGTGTCAGTGCTATGCGTATCAAGCGACGGAAACGCAGCATTAGTGAATATAAAAGACCCGGTCGTGTTTAACACTTTGGTCGACCCAAATGCGACCGTATTGTCGTGACCTTCTGAAGACTTTTTAATCCACTCCCTCTGCGCCCGGTTAAATGGCATTTCTTCGCGGTCCATTGCGAAAAAGTACTGCCGAAAAAACTCACCAAGGGTACTAAACAAATAGCGGAACCTGCCCACCACGGGATAATTCTTGCGAACAGCATCTTTGGTTTGGCTAATATCAATTATAAAAAGAATTATAATAATTAGCACGGTAACGCCAACTGCGAACGCAAACGAATTGGCCAAAAAGTTTAAAACATTTGTCATCGGAATCTCCGCTATAAAGTCGCTATTTGCCTATCGCTACAAGTGTAACCCTGTTCGCGCTGATTTGTGCGCTTGCATGGAAAGATGAAGACCTGAGCAATATCCGATATATTGCGTATTACTTATTATTGGAAAAGTAGAACCGCACCTTGAATTGGTACATCGCTGTTTTAAAAAGTACACTGTCTTCGATGGTCGCGCCAGCCGAGCTGAGTATTGGTATTTCTCTCTAGTTAACGCCCTTATATCAGTGTTACTTTCGTTCGTTGATTTTTCATTAGGCTATATTCACCTATCATCCGGAATTGGATTATTAAGTGGGGTCTACACTTTGGCCGTGATGCTACCGGTAACTGGCGTCACTATCCGTCGCCTGCATGACATTAATCGTAGTGGTTGGTGGGTAGTAATTGCCTTAATT
>DNHK01000308.1:0-4930 GCA_003485905.1 Gammaproteobacteria bacterium
CTCAATATTACAGAAATTATAAAACGCATTATTCGCTGCAATTAACTTTGCCTAATCTCAACCTGATGCGCTTTACGTAAACGCTTGTGCAAAGGGCTCTTACGCGGAAAGTGAGCTTTTAAAAACTCCATTTGATCAGCAAGCACTTTTTTCCCTTTCAAAAAAATGTATTCCGCATGAGTCGGTGCAAATGGCACGGCCAACAATGGCATACCGGCTTCCTCTGGACTTCGACCTGCTTTATGGTTATTACAACGCTTGCACGACGTCACCACGTTGGTCCATTTATCTTTACCGCCTTTAGAGATTGGAGTGACATGATCGCGTGATAAATCTTGGACATAAAACTGGCCGCCGCAATACAAACAAATATGCGCATCACGGGCAAACAAAGCGTGATTATTGAGCGGCGGGCTGTACTTGTAAAAATGCTTCCAAGTGGATCGAATTTCACCCTCGGTAGCTAAAATCGAATTTACTTCGATAACACTGCGCTTGCCGGTTATCGAATTAAAGCCTCCATGCACTCGGTAAAGTGGCTCACCAACACTATATAAAACTTGCCCCAAGTGATAGCGGCGCACAGCTTCCTGATAGTTAATCCACTCCAGTGGCATACCGGAAGCATCGGTACGTAATACCTGTTGATCAAGCGAAAACATCGTCTGAACCTCTCTCCGATCGTCAATTAACGACTGAGAGCATTTAAACAGTTGCAAACACGTGATACAAGCACGTAGTTATTAATTTAACGCAAAAAAAAGAGGCCCTTTCGGACCCCTTATTTACACGCCATCTTAGACGCTAATCTTATAGTTTAGCCACCTTAGAAAGGCAACCCAAAAGAAANNCTTAGAAAGGCAACCCAAAAGAAACCTAGCTACTATTCTTAAGTACCGTACTCTAAGTCAGGAAATGAATGTCTCCCAATCCAACTTAGAAAGGCAACCCAAAAGAAACCTAGCTACTATTCTTAAGTACCGTACTCTAAGTCAGGAAATGAATGTCTCCCAATCCAAAGTATTTGACCTGCAGCGCAAGTTCTCACGCTCGCTTATTCAAGCGACAGACGACGAACGCCGCTCACTAGCAATGGACTTACACGACGGCATTGCGCAGAACTTGCTGGCACTAAAATCACAATTGAACCGGGGAGATTCAGCCGAGCTTAAACAAAAAGCCCAACTGCACATCAAGCAATCCTTGCAGGAACTACGCAACATTGCGCGCAACATGCACCCGCACCAACTGGAAACACTGGGTTTGAACAAAACCATCGAGGCCGCATTCGATGAGGCGCTCACCCCCTTGGGCATCAAAACCGAGTTTGATCTTGCTGCCACCAAAAAGACCGTGAGTAAAAATACCGAATTACAAATGTTCAGGATTGCACAGGAATGCCTGAACAACATCGTTAAGCACGCTCACGCAAAACAAGTATCGGTGCAGCTAAGCGAAGTGGATAATAGCTTGGTGCTCAGCATAAGCGACGATGGAACCGGGAATCCAAGCGAATTTATTGACGGTATGGGAATGATCAATATGCGAGAACGCGCTGCCATAATCTCTGCGAGCTTAAGCTTGAACCCCGCTAGCAATGGCGGCACGGTAGTGACTTTAGAAGTACCTACATAATGAAAAGAGTATCCACGCAGTGAACCTTCTAATCGCAGATGACCACGCGCTGTTTAGACGCGGGCTAGCAGACTTTCTAGCGGACTACCCCGAATACAAGGTGGTTGCCGAGGCCAGTAATGGCAAAGAGGTGCTGGATTACTTAGGTACCAGTGATGTGGATATTGCGCTGCTGGACGTCAACATGCCGGTGCATGATGGCTTCGAATTACTCGGTGCAATACGCCACCAGGGCAAACAAACCAAGGTCATCATGCTAACCATGTACGACGAGGCCTTATACGCACGGCATGCCTTTGAATTGGGCGCTGATGGCTACCTCTTAAAAGACGATACCGAGGAGCAAATCATCGCGTGCCTGAACAAGGTCTCTAACGGAGAGCAGTATTGCAGTTTATCCAGCGTCGAAGATCTAGGAACCATAGAACGTCACGAAACATTAAGCCCCACAGAAAAACGCGTGCTCGATTTGGTCGGCGCGGGCAAAAGCAGCTTTGAAATATCCGACATGTTAAGCGTGAGCGTAAGAACGATCGATAACCACCGATCACACATTGCCGCCAAGCTTGGACTTAAAGGCACCAACGCCCTCCTCAAATACGCAATTTCTAATCGGAATTCTTAAGACAGACTATTGATCTTGATCAACTGGGTTTGCAAAAGACCTAGATAGAATAAAAATTTAGAAAATCGTTAATTTGCTTAATAAGTTAATATCCTCGATTTATCCTTATTCCTCAGGGCAAAATGAGCGATAATAAATACCACTTGTAGCAAGAAACACAGTGCCAAAGATAGTGCCAAACATAGCACCCAAGAAAGTACGATAAATATAGGGAACCACAATGCGTAAAATTATTAGCACCGGCCTCGCTCTAGGTTTGATCCTGAGCGCTTCGTTGACTCAGGCTCATCACTCATTCTCAGCCACCTTTACCGAAGACGAAATTACGGTTGAGGGCTATGTAGAAAAAATGAGCTTCACCAATCCCCACGTCATCATCTATTTCAACACGACAGATGAGAACGGCGAACCACAGCAATGGATGAGCGAAGGAAGCGCCGCAACCCTGTTGCGCAGAAGAGGCTGGAACGCCACATCGCTGGTTGAAGGTGACTATATCCGGGTCACCGGTAACTCAACCCGCAACGGCTCGCCGATGGTATCCATGGGCACTTTGAATCTGGTAGACCCAGCGACCGGCGCGATTGTTGGCGACCCTGCCGGGGAAGCCGTCGAAGTGATCGCCGCCGAACATAGCATCCCGATGCTTAGACCCGACGGCTTACCCAATCTCACCGGAGCCTGGACTAACGCAATTCGCAATCCCGGTAGTGCACGCAGGCGCAATCGCACGCCTTTGCCATTTAATGAGGCAGGTGCAGCGCTACAAGCAGAGTACGATCCGATCATTGATCCTCAAGTGCAGTGCGAACCTCCGGGTTTAGTGCGTCAGTCTGGGTTTACACCACACCCTTACAGGATCCAACAATTTGATGATCACGTGATTATTTCTTACGAAGAGTACGGCAGCGTAAGAACCATCTATTTTGATGATCGGGATCTGGTGGGCGGCGAGCATACGCATTTGGGGCAATCGATCGCCCGCTACGAAGGCGAAAAGCTGATCATCGAATCAAGCCATTTGCTTGGTAATCTCACAAGCCCGCAAGGCAACTACATCACTGATCAAACCACCACGGTTGAGACATACTATCGGGCAGAGGACGAAGACGGTCGCTCATTCCTGAATATGGAAATGGTCGTCACCGACCCTGGCCACTTAACCGCACCACATACCCTAAGCTCGAAAAAACCTTATACGGCCGATTACGAGTTCATCGAGGTTGATTGCCACAAACCTTTGGCTTATTAAAAAGCGGGTAGTTTCAGAACTGATGAACGAAAAGGCGCTCTCAAGAGCGCTTTTTTGTGGCTATCAATATTAGGTGTAGAATCGGCCGCCTAAAACACGCGAGACGAACCATCATGGCGCTTCGCTAAACAAATTAATTACGGGAACCACGCGTAATTATGGATCGAAAAATGAAGAGAATAATAGTTGCTGTTTGTTTGGCGCTTTATACAATCTCTGGTTCTACGCATCATGTCCGGTTCGAGTTTTTCGATACCGACACGACAATAGAAATCGAAGGCCGGGTAAGCAGCTTGAAGTGGTCTAACCCCCACGTTCTGTTGGGAATATCAGTCACTAGCGCGACTGGTGAAACAGGGGTTTGGCGTGCGGAGTTCGCTGCACTTAACGCATTCAGAAACCGTGGTATTACCGAGCCCGTTGTTGAGGTTGGTGAAAAAGTAGTGCTGTATGGCTACCCCGCTCGTGAAGGTCACCTCGAAATATCCGCTTTAAACCTATTACGCGAAGACGGCACCGAAATATTGCTCAGTAGTAATGCACTACCCTACTTCGCCTCACGCACCATTCAAACCTGGAGTTGTCAGGACTAGGTATTCATCGTTGTGCACATAAGCAACATTTAGTAACCAAACATCCATTGTTACGCAATGCCATTGAAAATCTACCAGCGCAGGCGCACACTCAGTAGAGCCTTTAAATTAGCTTAAGCCAAAGCCTTTAAACGTCACGCATATGATTAATCCGTGCATTTGAAAGCAAAGGGAGACTTGCAAACCATATGAGCCCTTCAGATAACAGAATTGAATGCCCCAACTGCGGGCAAGATATCGATGTAAACGAGATTCTGTATCACAAGCTGGATGACGATCTAAAAAAGAAATACAACGACCAGCTGGCGCAAGAAACCCAAAAGCTCAAACAGCAGCAAACTGAGATCAACCAAAAGCTCAGCGCCATTGAAGAAAAAGAAGCTGCCATTCAGGCGCAAATAGCCGAAGGCATTACCGCGCAACTGGGCACCGAGCGTGAACAAATTAAAGCGCAAGAAAAAGCCAAAGCCGCAAAAGAACAAGCCGAAAGCACCAAGCTGCTGCAACAAGAACTGGCCGAGCAAAACACCAAGCTGCAAGAGCTAAACAAAACCAAAGCCGAGTTCGCAAAACTACAACGCGAAAAAGACCAGCTTAAAGACAGCCTGGAAGCGGAGAACCAACAAAAGCTCAATAAACTTATAGGCGAAGAGCGTGAAAAAATCAGCAAAGCGGAAGCCGATAAAAACGCCCTTAAGGTGAGCGAAAAAGACCACGTTATTAACCAGCTAAAAGAACAGCTGACCATGGCACAACGTAAAGCCGAGCAAGGCTCTATGCAAATCCAGGGCGAAGTACAAGAACTCGCCATAGAAGAGTGGCTGG
>DNHK01000308.1:4996-5883 GCA_003485905.1 Gammaproteobacteria bacterium
AAAGGCGCGCAAGGCGGCGACTGCCTGCAAATAGTGAACACCCGCGAAACACAAAACTGCGGCTCTATTTATTACGAGAGCAAACGCACCAAAGCCTTCCAACCCAGTTGGATAGAAAAATTCAAGAACGATATTCGCGATAAAAACGCCGGTATTGGCGTGCTGGTAACCGAAGCCATGCCACAAGACATGGACCGCATGGGTATGCGCGAAGGCATCTGGATTTGCACGTTCGATGAATTCAAAGGCCTGTGCCAGGTGCTACGCCAAAGCATTGTTTTGATCAATGACGCCACCGCCAGCCAAGAGAACAAAGGCGACAAAATGGAAATGCTCTACAGCTTTTTAACCGGCAATGAATTCCGCCTGCAAGTAGAAGGCATCGTCGAAGGCTTCACCCAAATGCAAACCGACCTGGAAAGCGAAAAACGCGCCATTCAATCCGCTTGGAAAAAACGCGAAAAACAAATCGAAAAAGTACTCAACAACACCATCCACATGCACAGCTCCATTAAGGGCATTGCAGGGGCAGCGATACAGTCGGTGCCGTTGTTGGAGTTAGAAGACCCAAACAAAAGTGATACAGAGAATGAATAAAGAAAGCCTGCCAAAGAAAAGTAAATTGCTAGAATCCTGGGTCTGGGATGCTACCTGCTCCATTCGCAGCGCCAAGTACGCGCCGAAATACAAGGACTACAGTATCCCCCTCGCCTTCACCAAGCGCCTCTGCGACGTCCTCGATGACGAGCTGAACCGCATCGCCGACAACATTATCGGGTGGAAGGAAGAGGGGAAACTAAACCGCATCGTCGATCATGATTCATTTAATTTAGCCGCCTGAACTTCTAACCCGAGATAATGGATTCCGCGTTAATCAAATATGAATG